>JBILUM010000092.1:0-7341 GCA_044370995.1 Ilumatobacteraceae bacterium
CCCGACCTCCAAGACGGCGAGGCGGAAGCCACCGAGGACACGCCCGAGCCGGACGGGCCGGTGCAGACGGTGTTGAACATCGTGATCGACGCGGAGTCCGCGGTGCACGGGCTCGAGCAACTGCTCGGCATCAGCTCGATGGCGCCGGTCAGGTCGCCGTTCGGGCCTGGTCGGGCGTTCTGCCACACCTTCGACGGCGACCCCATCGCGTTGAGGGATGCGGTCCTCGCCGGTCTCGCCGGCAAGATCCGGATCGTGTTGCGCGGCAAGGACGGACTCCCCGTCGCGATGTCGTCCGCGCAGCGGTTGTTCACCGGCGCCATCAGAGATGCGGTGTTGATGACCGCCACGCACTGCACCAGCGACGGATGCATCGTCCCCGCCACGAAATGCCAGACCGACCACCTGCAACCCGCCTCGCAAGGTGGCGAGACCTGCGTGTGCAACGGCGGGCTCGCCTGCGGGCACCACAACCGGTGGCGCTACCTCGCCAAGGTCAAGGTTCGCCGACTCGCCGACGGGATCATCGCGACGTTCCGGTCCGACGGCACCCGCATCGCGCCACCCCTCTGACCCGACCGTGAACCGACTCAGGTCGGTGGGCGTCGGGGCGGGTCGCCGGTGAGGAGCCTCGCTGCGCGGTCGTAGGTGAGGTAGTTCCACCCCCAGTTGACGAGCACGTTGGCCCGATTGCGGAAGCCCATGAGGTACACGAGGTGCAGACCCAACCAACTCACCCAGCCGAGGAACCCGCTCAGGCGTCGGCCACCGGGGAAGTCGACGACGGCCTCGTGTCGGCCGATCGTGGCCATCGATCCCTTGTCGATGTAGCGGAACGGCTCGGTCGCTCGGCCGGCGAGACGGTGACCGATCTGGCGCGCCACGTGTCGACCACCCTGGATGGCCGGTTGCGCCACCTGCGGCAGCGGCGCGTCGCGATCTGCAGCGACGTCGCCGATCGCGAAGATCTCGGGCCGTTCGGGCACCGACAGGTCGGGGCCGACCACGATGCGACCACCGCGGCCGAGTTCGACGCCGAGCGTCGCCGCCAGGGGGTGGGCCCGCACGCCGGCCGCCCACACCAGCGTCTGTGCGGTGATGCGATCGCCGTTGCCCAGCACGACCTCCTCGGGCGACACCGACGCCACACCGGTGCCGGTCACCACCTCGACCCCGACCTTCGCGAGGCTCGACCGGGCGTGCTCGCTGCTCGCCTCGCTGAACGACGCGAGCAACCGTTCGCCGGCCTCCACCAGCACCACTCGGGCCCGGCGCACGTCGAGCTGCGGGAAGTCCTTCGCGAGCACCTTGGTGAACAGCTCCATCAGACCGCCGGCCATCTCCACGCCGGTGGGGCCGCCGCCACACACCACCACGTCGAGCGCACCTCGGGCCACGAGCGACGGATCGGTCGACGCCGCCTCGAACCGACCGATCACGTGCTGTCGCAGCGCGACCGCGTCGGCGGCCGACTTCAGGGGGAAGGCGTGCTCGTCCACGCCCGGCACCCCGAACGAGGTGGTGACCGCGCCCACGGCCATCACGAGCGTGTCGTACTCGATCGGTCCACCGGCGTCGGTGTGCACGAGTCGAGCCTCGGCATCGACGCCGGTCACCCTCGCCATGCGCACGGTCACGTTGCGCTGCTTGCGGAAGATGCCGCGCACCGCGTAGGCGATGTCGTCGACGTCGAGACCCGCGGTGGCCACTTGGTACAGCAGCGGTTGGAAGGTGTGGAAGTTGTGGGCGTCGATCAACACCACGTCGACGGGCTCGTCGCGCAGTCCCTTCACCACGGCCAGGCCGCCGAACCCGGCGCCGATCACGACCACCCGGTGTCGGCGCTGCACCGTCAGGCTCCCGTACCGCCGGCGAGGAGCCGTTCGATCACGACGGCCACGCCGTCGTCGAGATTGCTGAGCGTCACCTCGTCCGCGAGGTCGCGAGTCGCGGGATGTGCGTTCGCCATCGCCACCGCGTGGCCGGCCCACTGGAGCATCTCGTGATCGTTGAACTCGTCACCGAAGGCCACGACATCGGAGGCATCGACGCCCAGCTGCTCGCACAGGAACGTCAGTCCGGTGGCCTTGTCGATGCCGGCCACACCCACCTCCACGCAGTCGGCGCCCATGTGGGTGACCGACACGTCGTGGCCGAGGATCGTCGGCAGCAGGCCGAG
The DNA here is from genome assembly GCA_044370995.1 of Ilumatobacteraceae bacterium. Classification (GTDB taxonomy): domain Bacteria; phylum Actinomycetota; class Acidimicrobiia; order Acidimicrobiales; family Ilumatobacteraceae; genus VFMC01. The sequence goes on from JBILUM010000092.1 coordinate 2,180, forward strand.
CAGTTCGTGCGCGCCGTAGCGGTCGTGGAAGACCATCAGCTTGATCGCCTCGGCCGCGCCGGCAGCGGCCTCGAGCACGTCGATCGTCGGCGGGGTGGGCGTGGGAGCGGGCATCCGATCGGCGAATCCGCGTTCGTGGGCGAAGCCGGCGTCGGTCGCCAGTGCGAACCGGTAGTGCGGGTCGATCGAGCGCAGCCGTTCGACGACACCAGTGGCGAGACCGATCTCGAAGCGCACCGAGCGCATCACCTGCTGGTCGGGCAGGGTGGCCACCACCGACCCGTTGGCCATCACGCCGTGCGTGACGGCGCTGCTCAACTGGGGCATCAGCAGGTCGACCATGAACGGGGGACGGCCGGTGGCGAGCACCACGTACCACCCGGCGTCACGGGCGGCCTGCAGGGCCCGCACACTTCGCTCGGACACCTGCCCGTCGTGGCCGAGGAGGGTGCCGTCGAGATCGGTGGCGAGCAGCCGCATGATCCCCAGTCTGGCCGCGTCGGCTCACTCGCTGCGCATCAGCTCCACGAGCTTGCGCCGCCACTCCACGCCGCACTTGTCGGCCTGCACGCTCACCAGAGTCGTCTGGTCGAGCGGCATCACCCCGGGCACCTGCTCGAGCATCACCTTGTCCTCGGCGCCGATGGCCATGTCGAAGCGCAGCACCTCGTCGGACGGGACGGTGAAGTCGTCGTTGCGCCACACCACGAACGTGAAGTACGAGGTGACGTCGTCGATCGGTGTCGACAGCAGCAGCAGGATGTGTTCGAGGCCCGTGTGGTAGGCGATCGTGCTGCGCACGTCGAACGGCAGGTGGAAGCCGGTGCTCATCTTGCGCTCGACGACGTCACCGGTCTGGCCGCTGACAGCGGTCCCCCCTGCGGTGTTGTTGGCACGAACCTCGTAGGTGTAGCCGTACCACCCGTCGGGGAGGTCGTGCAGGTCGAGCTTGGGGATGCGGGTGTCCTGGGCGATCCCGAACGTGCCGAGGTGGACCCAGGGAAAGTGCGAGAAGTCGAGGAAGTTGTCGGTCATGCGCGCCGCGCACGTACGCCAGACGTCGACGGGCGTGTTGAGTCGGCGGAACGACGGGTCGTCGTCCTGCGGGATCACGGGCAGCTCGTGCGCCGGGGTGCCGAGGCACAGCCACACCAACCCGTACTTCTGTTGCACGTGTACCGTGGACAGATGGGCGCGGGGCGGCGGCGGCACGTCCTCGTTCGCCGACGGCACGCGCACGCAGGTGCCACCGTCGCCGAAGGTCCACCCGTGGTACGGGCACACGAGGCATCCGTCCTTCACGTAGCCCTTGCTCAGTGGCGCTTCGCGGTGCGGGCACCGGTCGGGCGCCGCGACGATGTCGCCCGACGACGACCGGTACAGCACCACCTTGGTGCCGAGCAGGGTGACGGGCACGGGGTGCACGGTCACGTCGGGCACTCGGGCGACGGGGTACCACGCGTCGCGCAGGGCCGGGTTCTCGCAGAACGTGGACGTGGGTCCGACTTCGGGCGGTGCGTCAGGGGTGGGTAGCGGCATGGTGTGGCAACCTTTCGAGGTGATGGATCCGGCAGGTGTTGATGGGGACCGCGGCCGTGAGGCCGGCGCAGAACGTGTGCGGTGCATCGTGCGGGGTGCCGATGTGGTGACGATGAACGACATGCGAACGGTGATGCGTGACGGCGCCGTTGCGATCGCCGGTGATCACATCGTCGCGGTCGACGACTTCGAGACGCTCCGTGCTGCACATCCGGCAGCCGAGGTGATCGGTGACGGAACGGGCATCGTCACCCCCGGCTACGTCAACGCGCACCAGCACCTCACCGGCGACCGCTTGATCCAGTCGTGCATCCCCGACGCGATCGACTCGCAGGAGGCGATCTTCGGCTGGGCCGTGCCGGTGCACTCGGCCCACACCGGCGACGACGACGAGCTGTCGGCGATGCTCGGCTCGATCGCCGCGGTGATGAATGGCATCACGTGCACCGTGGAGGCGGGCACGGTCGCCCATCCCGAGCGGGTGGCGGCCGGCATCGGCGCGGTCGGCATGCGGGCCACGCTCGGGCAGTGGGGCTGGGACGTCGACGGCGTGCCCTTCGGAGCGCCCGCGGCGGAGGTGCTCGCCCGGCAGGAGGCACAGCTCGACGCGATGCCCGCCGGCGGCCTGGTGGAGGGGTGGGTGACCCTGGTCGGCCACGACCTGATGACCGACGAGCTGGCGGTCGGCGCGAGCGAGCTCGCCCGTCGCCGCGGTGTGGGCATCACGTTCCACATCTCGCCCCACGCCGGCGATGCCGTGAGCTACCTGGCCCGCACCGGGAAGCGTCCGCTCGACCATCTGGCGAGCCTCGGTGTGCTCGGCCCGCACGTGCTGCTGGCCCATGCCGTGCACCTCGACCAGGTTGAGGTCGACCTGGCGCTCGAGCACGACGTCGCCATCGCGTCGTGCCCGTGGGCGTACCTGCGGCTCGCCCAGGGGTTCCTGATGCACCAGCGCCACGGTGAGTTCCTGGCCCGCGGCGGCCGGCTCGCGCTCGGCTGCGACGCCGAGAACTCGGGCGATGCCGTGGACGTGCTCCGTGCCGGTGCGTTGCTGGTGGGCGTCGTACGCGACAGCGCCAGCAACCCGCATGCGGTGACGGCCGAGGATGCGCTCGCGCTCGCGACCATCGGTGGTGCACGGGCCATCGGCAAGGGCGACGTGATCGGCTCGCTCGAGGTGGGCAAGCAGGCCGACCTGGTGGTGCACTCCACGAGGGGCCCGCAGTTCACGCCCCGAGGCAACGATCCGGTGCGGCAGCTGGTATGGGCGAGTGACGGCCGATCGGTTGAGCACGTGCTGGTGGCCGGCCGTCAGGTGGTGCGCGACGGACGCTGCGCGACCGTCGACATCGACCTGCTCCGCGACGAGGCCCGCAGTCGGCGGGACCGTCTCCTCGAGGCGCACGGGTAGAGCTTAGGCGACCGTGCGGGGCTTGGTCAGACCATCAGTCCAAGCCTCGCGTGCGTGCTAGTTTGCTGACATGAAGCCGAACACATTGATCTTCGTCGACTTTCCCTCGGACGATGTCGAAGCCTGCGCCGCGTTCTACGGCAAGGTGTTCGGCTGGATGGTCGAGGGCCGTCCCACCGGCGTGTTCCACCGTGGCGTGCCCGGCGGGTACTTCCCGTTGGAGGACGGCAGCGACTCCACCGTCGGCAACCTCCACGTGGGCTTCGCCGATGTGGGCAACTACCGGCCGCATCCCGATCCGGCCGGCACCGAGCCCCGCGTCGTCGCCAGCGGCGGGCGAGGCGTGCGCGTGTGGGTGCTCGTGAGCGACGACGACAACGAGGACGCAATCCTCGATCGCGCCGCCGCCGAGGGGGCCGAAGTGCTCTGGCGGCACCACTACTGGGCCGAGTTCAATGGCTTCAACGGCGCCTTCCGCGACCCGTGGGGCACGGAAGTGGTCCTGTGGACCAAGGGCGGCGAGAACCCCGTGATCCCGGAGGGCCACACCAGTGAGTGAGACGCAGCAACCATCACCGGGTCAGTCAGGACTGCCGGAGGGCGTCTACACCGGCGTGGCCCACGAGGGCGCGTTGGCCGAGACCCACTCGTTGCGGCCCACCACGGTGCGCTGGACGCACATCGCGCTGCCGGCGACCGACATCGACGCCGGCATCGCCTGGTACGAGCACTTCACACCGTTGCGCCTGCTCGATCGTCGCGAAGACGCCGACGGCTACAGCGCCTGGCTCGGCCACCCCGACATGGCCGACAAGCCGTTCATCCTGGTGCTGGTCAGCTTCTTCAAGGACCAGGACAAGGGACGGCAGCCGATCATGGCGCCGTTCGCCCACATCGGCATGGAGATGCCCACGAAGGCCGACGTCGACGCGATCGCCGAGAAGGGCAGGGCCGCCGGCTGCCTCGCCTGGCCGCCCACGCTGATGCCCGACCCGATCGGCTACATCTGCGCCCTCACCGACCCCGACGGCAACATGATCGAGTTCTCCTTCGATCAGGGTGTGTACGAAAAGGCCCAGGAGGTCTGGGGCTGATGAGCCCCAGCGAGGTCTGCACGTCGTACCTCGCCGCGTTCGCCACGGGTGATGCCGAACAGGTGGTCGCCCACGTCACGGACGACTTCGTGAACGAGCACACCGCCGCGCTCGGCAGCGGGTGCGAGGGCAAGGCGGAGTACGCACGCCGGGTGCCGAACTTCCTGGCGTCGATGCCGCAGTTGCGGTACGAGGTCGAAGACGTGGTGGCCGACGGCGACCGGGTGGTCGCGGCGTACACGCTGCACACCCACGTGAACGACCGAGACGTCGCCGTGCGTGGCGTGATGCGGTTCCAGATGCGCGATGGTCTGATCGCGAAGCGCACCGACTACTGGGACAGCCTCGTGTTCCAGCAACAGGCCGGGATGGTCTGACACGACCGACGCGTCAGCGCAGGGCGTCGAGCAGGGTGCCGGAGTGCTCGAGGGTCTCGCGAAGGCCTTCGTACATCGACGCGCGGCGGGGGGCGGCGAGGTTCATGCTCACGCTCGTGAACCCGAGCGCGAGCACCTCGCGGGTGAGCTCGATGCACTCGTCGGGCGTTCCCGCGATCGCGAATCGACGGACGATGTCGTCGTCGACGAGGCGGTCGAGCTCGGGATCGTCGACACGGTCGTGGTCGAAGTACCAGCCGCTCGACCGGCCGAGCGCGGCCTCCACCTGCGCCAACCAACGACCGCCGTCGCGCTCGACCAGATCGGGCGGGCGGATGAGCAGCACGTAGTGCGCGGCGTAGCGCTTCATGCTCCGTCGTGCCAGGTCGCCGTCGGACGACATGCAGAGCGTGAGCCGGGGCGCCACCTCGATGCCGGTCACGTCGCGACCGGCGGTCGCCGCCCCCTCGGCCAGCCACCCGCGGTAGCGGGCGGCGATCTCGGCATCGATGCTTCGGGCGCCCACGAGGGCGATGTCGGCCAGCTCGCCGGCGAGCCGCATCACCTGCGGGCTGCGGGTGCCGATCGAGATCGGGACGGCCGCCACCGGCCCGACCATCTTGGCTGCGTCGATCGTGATCGTCTCGCCGTGCAGCGACACCGTCTCGCCGCGCAGGAGCGCGGTGATCGCGGTGATCGCTTCGCGGAGCGCGCGGACGGGGCGGTCGTAGGTGATGC
>JBILUM010000093.1:0-7337 GCA_044370995.1 Ilumatobacteraceae bacterium
CGGTCGTTGGGCCGCGCCGGCGATCTCGACGTGCTGGCGCTCATCCGCGGCGGCGGAGCCCGCAGCGAGCTCGCCACGTTCGACGACGAGCAGATCGCGCTCGCGATCGCCACCTCCCCCATCCCCGTGTTCACCGGACTCGGGCACGAGATCGACCGGAGCATCGCCGACCAGGTCGCCCACACCGCGCTCAAGACCCCGACGGCCTGCGCCGCCGCACTGGTCGAACGGGTGAACGCCTTCGCCCAGCGCACCGAGCTCGCCTGGGCGGCGATCGAGCGCCAGGTCGAGCGGGCGATCGGCGCCAACGAGGGCCGACTGCAGGAGCTGGCGCTCGGGATCCGTCACCGCACGATCGGGGCGGTCGACCGCGGCGACGACCGACTGCGCCAGCGTGTGCAGCGCCTTCGGGTCAGCGTCGACCGCGTGACCGAGCGGTCGTCGATGCGTCTCGACACCGCCGGTGCCGCCATCCGTCGGGTGCCTGCCCGGCTCGACCCCGAGGTGCGCCACCTCGACGCCGTCGAGCAGCGGGTCCGGCTGCTCGACCCCGTCACCACCATGGCCCGCGGGTGGAGCATCACCCGCACCGCCGACGGCCGTACGGTGCGCAGTGCCGACGAGCTGACGCCCGGCACCGAGATCGTCACCACCTTCGCATCGGGCGCGGCGCGCAGCCGCGTCGAGGAGATCCACCCGACATGACACCCGCAGACTCCGCTTCCTCCGCCGTGCCCGCCGAGGGTCCCCCCGCCACCGGCTACGCAGCGGCGCTCGCCGAGCTCGAGGAGATCCTCGGCCAGCTCGAGCGCACCGATGTCGACGTCGACGTGCTCGCCGCCCAGGTGCAACGGGCGGCCCAGCTCATCACCTTCTGCCGCGATCGCATCGGCAACGCCCGCCTGCAGATCGAGCAGGTCGTCGCCACCCTCCCCGACGACTGACCGACATGTCCTCGGGGCCCACGCCGACGACCCACCACGCTCGAACCCGCTCGAACCCGCCCGGGACCACGCAACCATGCGGGTCTGCGGATGACGGAACGTCGTGTGGCACACGCACATCGCCGAACCCTGGGCAATCCGTGTCTGCGCACAGCACCGCGACGGGAACACACCTAGCCTTGGGGGCTGTGCAGCCCGCTCCCCCACCGCCGTCGCTCGCGACCCTTGCGAGCCGGATCGACGGACGGCTGCGGGTGCTGCTGGACGCCGAGCTCACCCGCTGGACCGCGTTCGATCCCGACCTTGCCGAACCGATCGGTGAGATCGGCCGGCTGGTCCTCGCCGGCGGAAAGCGCCTGCGGCCCGCGTTCACGCACTGGGGCTTCGTCGGTGCCGGTGGCGATCCCGACGATCCACGCGTGGTCGACGCCGGCGCGGCCTTCGAGCTGATGCACGCGTTCGCCCTGTTCCACGACGACGTCATGGACGACGCGACGAGTCGTCGCGGTGCGCTCACCACGCATACGAAGTTCGCCCGTCACCACGAGGAGGGCCGCTGGGCCGGCGAGGCGCGTCGGTTCGGCGATGGCGTCGCGATCCTGGTGGGCGATCTGGCGTTCGTGTACGCCGACCAGCTCATGCTCGGCACCTCGCCGGAGGCCTGGGGGATCTGGAACGAGCTGCGCATCGAGCTCAACATCGGCCAGGTGCTCGACGTCCTCGGCGGGGCGCGCAACGACCGCCGTCGCGACAAGGCCGAGCGCATCTGCCGCTACAAGAGCGGCAAGTACACGATCGAGCGTCCGCTGCATCTCGGCGCCGTGATGGCCGCTCCCGACCGTGCCGACGAACTGCTCCCCGCGTTGAGCGCCTACGGCCTGCCGCTGGGCGATGCGTTCCAGATGCGCGACGACGTCATGGGTGCCTTCGGTGACGAGGGCCTCACCGGCAAGCCGGTGGGAGGCGACCTGCGCGAGGGCAAACCGACGCCGTTGCTCGCCCGAGCGGTCGAGGCGTCCACAGCGACCCAGCGCGAGGTGCTCGACCTCGTCGGGCGTCCTGGGCTGACCGACGAACAGGTCGCCGCCATCCAACAGGTCATCGTCGACACGGGCGCCCTCGCCGACCTCGAGCGCACCATCGACGCGCTCACCGACGACGCGCTCACCCAGATCGGGCGCGCCTGCATCACCGACGACGCCCGCGACGAGCTGGTCCAGCTCGCCCACTACGTGAGCTGGCGAAACGTATGACCGGCCGGCGCTCGCCGCGATCGGCCCGTCCCCTCGAGGTGGTCGTGGTGGGGGCAGGCCTCGGCGGGCTGTCGGCCGCGGCGCACCTGTCGAAGGCGGGGCACACCGTCACCGTCGTCGAGCGCGACGCCATCCCCGGCGGACGCGCCGGGATGATCGTCGAGCAGGGGTTCCGCCTCGACAACGGCCCGACCGTGCTCACGATGCCGAACCTGCTGGCCGACGCGTTCGCCGCTGCCGGCGCCGACATGGCCGACTTCATCACGATCGACAAGGTCGACCCGATGTACCGGGCCTGCTACGCCGACGGCAGCACCCTGTTCGTGCGCCACGGCCGCGAGGCGATGACGCAGGAGATCCGCGAGTTCGCCAACGCCAAGGAGGCCGAGGCGTTCGGTCGTTTCTGCGACTGGCTCGAGCAGCTCTACCGCGTCGAGATGGCGCACTTCATCGACGCCAACTTCGACTCGCCGCTCGACCTGGTGAAGCCGTGGCGGGCCGGCCTCGAGCTGGTGAAGCTCGGCGGGTTCGGCAAGCTCGGCAAGAAGGTCGCCTCGTTCTTCGACGACGAGCGCCTGCAGCGCATCTTCAGCTTCCAGTCGATGTACGCCGGGCTCGCGCCGTACGAGGCGCTGTCGCTGTACGCGGTCATCACCTACATGGACTCCGTCGAGGGTGTGTTCGTGCCCCGCGGTGGCATGCACGCGATGGCGACCGGGCTCGCCGCGGCGGTCGAGAAGGCCGGTGTCAGCATCCGCTACGACGCGCCGGTCACCCGCATCCTGCGCGACGGCGACGGGGCGGTCACCGGGGTCGAGCTGGGCGGCGACGAACTCGGGGGAGGGGAGCGGATCGCCGCCGACGCCGTGGTCTGCAACGCCGACCTGCCCGTCGCCTACCGCACGCTGCTCGGCGGAGTGGAGGCGCCGCGGGTGGCCCGTCGGGGGAAGTACTCGCCCAGCTGCCTGCTGTGGGTGGCCGGTGTGCGTGGCCTGCCGCCGGCCGATGCGGCGCACCACAACATCCACTTCGGGCACGACTGGGACGGATCGTTCAAGGCGCTCATCCACGACGGCGTGCGCATGCCCGACCCGTCGATCCTCGTCACCCTCCACTCGCTCGACGACGCGTCGCTCGCGCCGGAGGGGTGCAGCAGCATCTACGTGCTCGAGCCCACGCCGAACCTCGACGGCAAGATCGACTGGGTGGCCGAACGCGAACGGATCATGGGTTCGCTGCGCGCCCGCGTGACCGAGCTGGGCTACCCGACCGACATCGTGGTCGAGCGGGTGTACGACCCGCTCGACTGGGAGGCGCTCGGCATGGAGCGCGGCACACCGTTCGCCCTCGCCCACACCTTCCTGCAGACGGGCCCGTTCCGGCCGAACAACGTCGACCGTCGGGTGCCCGGCCTGGTGTTCACCGGCTCGTCCACCCTGCCCGGCGTCGGGGTGCCGATGGTGCTGGTGTCGGGCAAGCTCGCAGCCCAGCGAGTCGACGAATACGCCCGGGAGCAACGGTGAGCGTCCCGGCGGCCGCTGGCGCCGCCGATGCAGCGGTGACGCTCGACGAGAGCTACGCCCGCTGCAAGGAACTGAACAAGCGCTACGGCACCACGTACTACTGGAGCACGAAGGTGCTGCCGAGGGTGAAGCAGCACCACGTGTGGGCGCTCTATGCGTTCTGTCGCTACGCGGACGACATCGTCGACGATCTCGGTCCCGCACCCGTCGAGCAGCGCGCCGCGGCGTTGGCCGCGTTCGGCGATCGCTTCTTCGCCGACGTCGCCGTCGGGCGATCGGACGAGCCGGTGCTGAAGGCGGTCGTCCACACGGTGAAGGCGTTCGACATCGACGTCGACTGCTTTCGTCGCTTCCTGCGGTCGATGACGATGGACCTCACCGTCGCCTCGTACGACACGTGGGACGACCTGCTCGGGTACATGGACGGCTCGGCCGCGGTGATCGGCGAGATGATGCTGCCGATCCTCGAGCCGCTCCGCCCCGAGGCGTTGCAGCACGCCCGCGACCTCGGCAACGCGTTCCAGCTCACGAACTTCCTGCGCGACATCGCCGAAGACCTCGACCGTGGCCGCCAGTACGTGCCGCAGGAGGACCTGCGCCGGTTCGGGGTCGACCTCACCGACCGGCGGGTCACACCCGCGTTCGTGGCGCTCATGCAGTTCGAGATCGAACGCTGCCGAGCCCTGTACGCCTCGGCCGACCTCGGCACGAGCATGCTCCCGCCTCAATCGGCGCGCTGCATCGGCGCCGCTCGTGAGCTCTACAGCCGCATCCTCGTGAAGATCGAGGAACAGCGCTACGACGTGTTCGGCTCGCGAGCGCGGGTGTCGACGGCCGAGAAGGCCGCGCTGGTGGCCAAGCTCCTCGTCCCCCGCCGGCGATGACCCGTCCACCGACCGGTGCCGCCGGTGCCGTCGGCGGCCCCGCCGCCGGCAGTGCACGAGCGACGAGGCTCGGCGAGGCGATCCCGGCGGCGATCACCCTCGCCGGCATGATCGCCACGCCATTGGCCCGACGTGGTGGCCCGGTTCGCCGCACGCTCAGCACGGTCGTCGTGTCGGGGCTGTTCGCCACCACCAGCGCTGCTGCCGCTCGCCGCTGGGGTGCGCCGAGGACCGCGATCGCCGCGTCCGGCGTCGCCGCCGCCACGACGGCCGTCGAGCACGTCGGCACCGCGACGGGGCGCCCGTTCGGCGCCTACGGCTACACCGGCGCCCTCCGACCGCAGGTGGCCGGGGTGCCGGCGATCGTCCCGCTCGCCTGGTTCGCGATGGCCGTTCCGGCGCGCGAGGCCGCGCACGCGGCGCTCGCCCACCACTCCACCCCCGCCCGCCGCATCGCACTCGGCGCCGTGGCGCTGACGGCGTGGGACCTGTTCCTCGACCCGCAGATGGTGGGCGAGGGGTACTGGCGGTGGGTGCGTGCCGGTAGGTACCGCGGCATCCCGGTGACGAACTACCTCGGCTGGCTCGCGACGAGTACCGCGGTGATGGCTGCGCTCGAGGTGGCGCTGCCACCGGACGGTGAGGCCGATCGCGCGCTGGTCGCCGAGTACGGCGTGATGGCCGGCATGGAGACGCTCGGGTTCGCGGCGTTCTTCCGCGACCGTGTGGTCGCCGTCGTCGGCGGTGCCGCGATGATGCCGATCGCCGCCGCGGCGGCGCGGTCGCTGTGGCGATCGCGGCACTGGCACGTCGTCGGTCCCGGCAGGGGCGACGGGGCCGTTCGGACCTCACGTGGCTGAGCGAGCCCGCGACGTCGTCGTGGTCGGCGGCGGCGTCGGCGGTCTCGCCGTGGCGATCCGGCTGCGCGCCCGCGGGCACCGCGTGACGGTGTTCGAACGCAACGAGGTGCCCGGCGGCAAGCTGGCGGTGCTCGAGCGCGACGGCTTCACCTTCGACGTCGGACCATCGCTGGTGACGTTGCCCCGCGTGTACGACGAGCTGTTCCGCACGGTCGGCACGTCGCTCGCCGACGAGGTCGACCTCGTCCGCCTCGACCCGCAGTTCCGATACTGGTGGCGCAGCGGTCGACACGTCGAGGTGCGCGACGACGGCTGCGACGAATCCGGCTACCGCGAGTTCGTGGCGCACGGGCGCACGATCTGGGACGTCAGCGAGCGCACGTTCTTCGCCGGCCCGATGAGCGGGCCGTGGTCGCTCGCCAAGCGGTTGCGCCGCGTGCGTGACCTCACCGACATCGATCCGCTGCGCACCCTGCACGCGTCGGCCCGCGACGTCTTCGGCGACGACGCCGAGATGGTGCAGTGGGCCGGGCGATACGCCACCTACAGCGGCTCGTCGCCGTTCCGTGCGCCCGCCACGCTCGGGTGCATCGCCCACCTCGAGCACCACGAGGGGTGCTGGTACCCGATGGGTGGCCTGGGTGCGCTGCGCGACGCGTTCGTCCGGGTGGCCGAGCGAGCGGGGGTGCGCATCGAGTGCGGCGCCGAGGTGCGCAGCATCACGGCGACAGCCGGAGTCGGCAGCACCCGCCGGGTGAACGGCGTGGTGCTCGCCGACGGATCGGTGGTCGCCGCCGACGCCGTCGTCGCCAACGCCGACGCGACCCACCTCTACCGCGACCTGCTCCCCGATCGTCGCGCGCTCGCCCGGGTGCGGCGTGCCGATGCCTCGACGAGCGGATTCGTGGTGTGCGCCGGCGTCCGTGGCACGACGCCCGGGATCGCCCACCACGACATCTGGTTCAGCGACGACTCGCGCCACGAGTTCGACCAGATCGCGGAGGGTCGCTTCCCGAACGATCCCACGATCTACGCCTGCGTCAGCTCGGTGACCGACGCGAGCCAGGCGCCGGCCGGTCACGAGAACTGGTTCCTCCTCGTCAACGTCGCCGCCGGGGCCGAGCTCGACCGCGAGGCCTGCACGGCACAGGTGCTCGAACGGCTGGCGAGCCACGGGGTCGACCTGCGCGACCGGCTGCTGTTCACCGAGACGATCACACCCACCGACCTCGAGGCGAGGTACCGCTCGCCGGGTGGCGCGATCTACGGCACCTCCTCCGACGGCCGCCGCGCCGCCTTCGTGAGGCCGCGCAACCGCGGCTCGCACGACGGGCTGTTCCTCGTCGGCGGCAGCAGCCACCCGGGCGGTGGTCTCCCGCTCGTCACCATGAGCGCCCGTATCGTGGACGAGATGATCGAGCACGGGTGGCGCTGAGACCCGGTGGCACGGCTGTTGATCAGGTCGATGAGGCTCACGAGGCTGATGAGTCGGGGATCGCGGTGGCTGCCGTCCCTGCCACGGGTGACGAACCCGTGGACGCTGCTGCGCGTCGTCGCCGCCGGCCTCGCCCTCGTGCGCATCGTGCGGGCGGCTCGCCGCCGGCCCCCGCTGCGTGCCGATGACGTCAGCGCCGTCGACGGGTTGGCCGGCGCCGGGGTGGGCCTGCCGTCGATCAGCGTGGTGGTGCCGGCGCGTGACGAGGCCGAACGCCTCGGACCACTGCTCGAGGCGCTGCGCGACGCACCTGGGGTGACCGAGGTGGTGGTGGTCGACGACCAGAGCACCGACGGCACCGCGGAGGTCGCGGTCGCCGCGGGCGCCGAGGTGGTGCCCGGCACCGCCCTCCCCCACGGATGGGCAGGCAAGGCCTGG
>JBILUM010000094.1:0-7332 GCA_044370995.1 Ilumatobacteraceae bacterium
CGGCCTCACGGAGGCAGCGACGATCGCCGCGAACCATGCCGAGTTCCGGCGAGCGACGGCGATCCTCGGCGTCGACGAGATCGTCGAACTCGGGCACCGCACGGACGCGCTCGCCGACATCAGCGAGGTGGCGTTGCGGGAGCAGATCATCCGCCAGGTGCGGCGCCTTCGACCGTATGCCCTGGTGACGTTCGACCCCGATGCCAGGCACGGCGAGGACAACGAGGATCACCGCATGGTGGCCCGCGCCACCGACGAGGCGTTCTGGACGAGCCAGTTCGATCAGCACCATCCCGAGCACCTCACCGAGGGCCTGGCGCCCCACGGCTGCTTCGAGCGCTGGTACTTCGGGCGCCAGGTCGTCGACCCCACCGACGTCGTCGACATCGCCGCGACGCTCGACCGCAAGATCGACGCGGCCTGCGAACATGTGACGATGATGACCAACTACGCGAACCAGTTGGTGCTGCAGGCACGCACGGGTGGGTGGGATCTCCCGCTCGCCGAGGCAGCGGCGTCGACCGGCGAGGTACGCCCGTTGCTCGAGCCGCTGCTCCGAGCCGGCGCTTCCCGCGTGGGCGCCACCTGTGGGGTGGCGGCCGGTGAGGAGTTCCGGGTGGTCACCTTCGGCGGCATGCACGCACTGCTCGAACGATTCGGGACGAGGCGGTCGTGAGCACCTCGTCGATCGATCGCCCTGCCGTACTCGGCGGCACCCCCGTCCGCAGCCACGACTACCCGTCGTGGCCGGTGTGGGACGACGGCGAGCGCGGCCGGCTGTCGGAAGTGCTCGAAGCCGGCGGCTGGTGGCAGGGAGACGGCGACGTGGCAGCAGGCTTCGCCCGCCGGTTCGCCGACTACCACGGTGCCCGTTTCGGGCTCGCGCTCACCAACGGCACGCACACCCTGGAGGCTGCGCTCATCGCGTGCGACATCGGCGAGGGCGACGAGGTGATCGTCCCCGGGATGACGTTCGTGGCGTCGGCCAGCGCGGTGCTCTCGGTGAACGCGACGCCGGTGCTCGTCGACATCGACGGCGAGAGCCTCTGCATCGACGTGGCCGCTGCCGAGGCCGCGATCACGTCGCGCACGCGGGCGATCGTGGCCGTCCACGTCGCGGGTGCGGCGGCCGATCTCGACGCGCTCACCGACCTCTGCGCGCGAAGCGGTCTGCGGTTGATCGAGGACTGCGCCCATGCGCACGGCACGTTCTGGCGTGGCCGCGGCGTGGGCTCGTGGGGCGACTTCGGGAGCTTCTCGATGCAGCGCTCGAAGCTGATGACGGCCGGTGAGGGTGGCGTGCTCATCTGCAACGACGAGGGGCTGCGCGATCGCGCCTGGGCGTACGCCGACTGCGGCCGGGCGAAGGGCGAGTGGTTCTACCACCACCCCACGCACGGCTCGAACCTGCGCATGACCGAATGGCAGGGGGCGGTGCTCCAGGCGCAGCTCGACCGCTTCCCCGAGCAGAACCGGATCCGGAACGACAACGCGATCGCCCTGAACGCGGCGATCGCCGAGGTCCCGGGACTGCGACCCCAGACGCGCGACCCGCGGATGGACTCGCAGGGCAACTACTGCTGGGTCGTGCACTACGACGCCGAGGCCTTCGCCGGGTTGCCGCTGCGCGGGTTCGAGCAGGCACTCCGTGCCGAGGGGGTGCCGATGGGTGTGTCGTACCCGTCGCTCGGCGAGCTCGCCGTCTTCCGCGACCGCAACTTCGGGCCGCGCCTGCGTTCCCACGCACCGGCCTTCGACGACGCGGCGCTCCGCCTGCCCCGCGCCGAGCACGCAGCGGCGAGCACCGTGTGGCTGCAGCATCGGCTCCTCCTCGCCGAACGCGACGACGTCCTCGACGTCGCCCGGGCCGCTGCTCGTATCCAGGCGCATGCGGGGGCCGTCGCCCGAGAATGGGCCGACGGCTGACCGCGGCACGTGCGGTCGTGCGGGTGCCCGATGGGGAGCGCTCCGACCGGGCCTGACATCGTGTCTGCCGTGGCCGCTGGGGGCAGCGGCTCGGATCCGGAGGGGCATCGATGAACGTGGACGCTGCAGGGGCTGGACTCGACGAGGCGCGGCTCGAGCGCATCGGTCATCACCTTCGCAGCAGGTACATCGAGCCGGGCAAGATCGCCGGCGCCCAGGTGGCGGTGGTGCGCGGTGGCGTCGTGGGGTACTTCGAGAGCTTCGGCGTGCAGGATCGCGAGCGCGCAGTCCCGGTGGCCGACGACGCGATCTGGCGGCTCTACTCGATGACCAAGCCGATCACCGGTGTGGCGATGATGACCTTGTACGAGCAGGCGCACTTCCAGCTCGACGACCCGGTCGACCGCTGGATCCCCGAGTGGAAGAACATGACGGTCCGCGAGGCCGATCCCAACGGTGGCTCGCGCATCGTGCCGGCGCACCGGCCGCCCACCATCCGCGACATCCTCACCCACACCTCCGGCATCGGCTACGGCGAGGGCAACGGCGACCTCGTGCTGGGTGAGCGCAACTGGCTCGCGGACCACGACCTCGCGTCGATGTCGACGGCGTTCGGCGAGTGGCCGCTGCGGTTCCAGCCGGGCCAGCACTGGCTGTACTCCCACGGCATGGACATCGGGGCGCGCCTCGTGGAGATCATGTCGGGCCTCCCGTACGACGAGTACCTGCGCACGGCGGTCTTCGAGCCGCTGGGCATGACCGACACCGACTTCTGGGTGCCGGAGGACAAGGTCGACCGGTTCGCCGCGAACTACGGGCGCAACGGCCGCAAGGAGCTCGTGCTGATGGACGACCCGACGCGCAGCGCGTACCTGCGCAAACCGAAGCTCTTCAACGGCGGTGGCGGGCTCGTGGGCACCACGGCCGACTACACCCGGTTCGCGGCGATGCTGGCCAACGGTGGCGAGGTCGACGGGCGACGGGTGCTCGGCCGCAAGACCGTGGAGCTGATGGCCACCAACCATCTGCGTGACGGGCTCGAGATGTCCGACCTCGCGCTGCCGATGGGCTACGGCGAGGTGGGCTTCGAGGGCAACGGGTTCGGCCTCACCGTGGCCGTCTCGAAGGGACCGCAGGCCACCGGCGTCGTCGGCACGGCGGGCGAGTTCATGTGGGGCGGCGCCGCCTCGACCACGTTCTGGGTCGATCCGGCCGAGCAGCTCGCGGTGGTCTTCATGACCCAGCTGATGCCGTCGGGCACGTTCAACTTCCGCTCCCAGCTCAAGTCGTTGGTGTACGGCGCGCTGCGCTGAGCGCCGGCGCACCGGTCCTCGCACCGGTCCTGACCTCGGCCGGGAGCGTCGGCCTCGCCCCGAGCGACGAACGATCCGTACTGTCGACACGGCTGGACCCCCGCCTCCCACCGGCCGGAGATCGACGTGAACGACGCCATCGTGTTCTGCCTGATGGGCCTGGGCATCGGCGCGCTCTATTCGATGCTCGGCACCGGGCTGGTCATCATCTACCGCGGCTCGGGAGTCATCAACTTCGCCCAGGGTGCCTTCGCCATGTACGGGGCGCTCACGTTCGACGAGGCACGGCGGAACGGGTACGTACGTCTCCCGTTCGTCGACTTCCTCCCCACGCGGACGCTGAACGTCCCGATCGCGTTCCAGCTGTCCGACGATGGCCTGTCGACAGCGGCAGCGTTCGCCGTCGCGGTCGCGATGGCGGTGCTCCTCGGCCTGCTCGCGCACTTCCTGGTGTTCCGTCCCCTGCGCGACGCCGCTCCGTTGGGCAAGGTCATCGGTTCGCTCGGGGTGATGCTCTACCTGCAAGGTGTCGCGCACCTGAACTTCGGCGGTCGCGGCCGATTGCCGATCAGCGTCGTTCCCAACGGCGTCTATCAGAACTTCCTCGGCCTCGGGCGACCCTTCCCCCAGGCGACCGTCTGGGTGGCGGGCATCGCGCTGCTGCTCGGGTCGGCGCTGTGGCTCGTCTACCGGTTCACCCGCTTCGGCCTGGCCACCCGGGCCTCGGCCGCCAATGAGAAGGGCGTGGTCCTGCTCGGCTACTCGCCGCAGTTCCTGGCGGCCTGCAACTGGGTGATCGCATCGGTGCTGGCGACCGTCACGGCGATCGTCGTCGGCCCGATCGGCGGGTCGCTGACGCCGATCGGGCTGAGCGCGCTCGTCGTCGGCGCACTGGCGGCTGCGCTGCTCGGCCGCCTGCAGTCGATCGGCGTGGCGATGGCCGGCGGGTTCGCCCTCGGCGCGGTGCAGACGCTGCTCGGGCTGTGGTCGGGCAAGGACTGGTTCCCCGTGGTGCTGAAGTCGGGCGTGCGCGACGTGGTGCCGTTCGTGGCGATCTGCGCGGTGCTGTTCGTACGCGGTCGCAGCCTGCCGATCCGTGGCTCGGTCGAAGAGCGCCGCCTGCCCATCTCCCCGGTGCCGGTCCGCGTCGGCACGCACGTGGTGGTGTGGGGCGTGGTGGTGCTCGTGGTGTCGCTCCTCCTCGAGGACAGCGGTCGCTTGACGGTGTTCGCGCTCGCGCTCACGACGTCGATGGTGGCGGCCACGATCATGTTGTCGATGGTGGTGATCACCGGCTACGTCGGCCAGATCTCGCTCGCTCAGATGTCGCTCGCCGGCATCGCTGCGTTCCTGCTCGCGAGGCTCACCTCCGACGGCTCGGTGACGATCGGCAACCCGTTGCCCGTCGAGGGTCCCGACCTGCCGTGGCCGATCGCTGCCACGCTCGCCGTCGCCGGCGCTGTGGTGGTCGGCGTGGTGATCGGGCTCCCTGCGGTCAGGATTCGGGGTGCCCAGCTCGCCATCGTCACGGTCGCGGCAGCGATCTCGTTGCAGTCGTTGTTCTTCGAGAACTCCGCACTCACCGGTGTGAGCTACGGCTCGCCGGCGCACGTACGCCCCGCGACCTTCTTCGGCATCGACCTCGCGTCGACCGGCGAAGCCGGCCTCCTCGATCGGCCCGCGTTCGCAGTCTTCTGCTTCGTCGCGCTCGCATCGTGCGCGGTGATGGTCGCCAACCTGCGCCGGGGCCCGACCGGTCGCCGCTTCCTCGCCGTGCGGGCCAACGAACGCGCCGCCGCGGCGGCCGGCATCAGCGTGCCCCGCACGAAGTTGCTCGCGTTCGCGATCGCCTCGGGCATCGCCGGTATCGGCGGGGTCATGCTCGGGTTCAAGCAGAACGACGTGTCGTCTGCCGGCTTCGTCTACCAGGCCTCGTTGGCCTACCTGGCCTTCGCCTACCTCGGCGGCATCACATCGATCAACGGTGCGATCATCGGCGGCCTGCTCGCGCCGGCCGGCCTGGTCGCGGCGTCGAGCAACTACCTGCTCGCCGGCACCGACTTCAACCAGTACCTGGCGGTCATCGGCGGGGCCGGGATGATCATCACCGCGATCGTGAACCCGAGCGGCATCGCCCTCACCCTGCAACCTCATCTGCAACGTGCCGGCCGACGGCTCCGCAGCGTGGTCTCACCGCGGAGCGTCGCAACGCCGCCCCGGTGACCCATCGGCCCGGGAGACCAGCAGACGAGTCAGCAGGTCGCGGGCGTCAGGGTGTACACCTCGCTGCCGGAGCCGGCTTGGCCTGCGATCTGGCCGCCCGACGACGCCACCATCTCGCCCGGTGAGCCGAGCCCGTTCTGCAGGGTGATCTGGTACGTCCCGGCATAGCTGAAGTTGAAGATGCCGGTCGCGGTGTAGGTGCCGCTCAGGCCGCCGGAGAACTCGGCCACGCCCACGCCCGGCGATTCCAGGGTGAACGCCTGCATCACGTCGCACACCACCATGTCGACCTGCCAGTCCTCGAGGCCACCCGCCACGCGGTACGCGGCCGGCTTCGACGTCGAGAACGTGACGTCGGCCTTGCCGATGCCACGCCTCGACCGCGATTCGTACGACACCGTGCCGCTCTTGTCCTGCTCGCCGGGAGCGGTGTAGGTGGAGTTCGCGTCGGCCGGTACCGGCGATCCGTTCGGTTCGACGCTCGCACCGCCGGCAGTGAGGGTGGCCGTGACGTTGCCGCCGGTGGGCTGGCCGTCGATCTTGCTCCGGGGCGCCGCCAGGACGTCGACCGTCTGCGACGGCGTCAGTCCGTCGGGGCCGGCGGACGGCGTCACGTCGAGCCGCACGCACCGTCCCGACTTCCAGGCCTTCTCGGTCGCGTCGATCAGCTGGGTCGAGATGACCACGCTCAGGAGACCCGACGTGGTCGTCGCGAGCTTTGCGAACTCGTCGGTGACGGTGCCCCCGGTACGGTTCACCACAGAGGGACCGATGCCCAGCTCACCGGACATCGTGAAGTCGAGGAACTGACCGCGGCCGCCACCGAAGTCGGACCACGGCGTTCGGTTCGAGACGTTCTTCGACGCGAGCTCGGCGTCGTCGCCGACGGTGCCGTCGATCTTCAGTTCCATCCGTGCGTTCTGGCCCGCACCACCCTTGCTCGCCTTCACGTCGATGAGTGCGTCGATCGTGAACGTCCCGTCGGGGTTCGGGCATGGGCTCACCGCGGCGCCGGCGACGAACTGGATGTCGACGCCGTCCTGCTTGCCGTTGAAGGTCATCTCGATGTCGACCTCACCGAGGCTCGCGCCATACGTGGTGCCATCGCCCTCGATCACGTCCGTCTCATCGGCGCCGATCTTGTTCGACGCGTCGAGCAGGCCGCCGGCGATGCTGGCCAGACCGAAGTAGCCCATGAACAGCCCGATCATGGCGACCGCTCCGCCGCTGGGCGCGGGCGATGCGGCTCGTCGGAAGCCGGCCGGCTGCGCGGTGTCCGCGAGCGCGATGGCTGCATCGACCTGCGCCCGGATCGCCCCGTACCCACCGGCGAGCGCCGCCTCGGTGAGAGCCCGATCCCCGATCGCCGCCTCGAGGCCGGAGACGGCGGCGGCCTCGAGCTCGGTCCTCAGCGACAGGTCCGCGAGCGCGGCGCTCTGTTGCTCGGGCGTCAGATCGAGGAGCGCCGCGGCATAGGCAGTGAGTGCTGCCGCGTCGACCTCCCCGCTGTCGTCGAGCACGGCATCCACCGCAGCGTCGCTGATCCGGTCGCCGTCGAGCAGCGGCGGGAGGCCCTCAGGCGCGGGGGTCGCCGCGCCCCCGTCGTCGGTGCCGCCTCCGGTGTCCTCGGCGACGGACGATCGACGGGTCGACACGCCGGGATCGGCGTCGGCGCACGACGCAGCCATCAGCGCGGCAACGAGTGCGATGGCCACGCGCCGGACGAGAGTCGTTCTTCCCATGATCGAACCGTATCCCGCCGCCACCATGTGACGTCGAGCGCTTCGGGTGTCTTCGCGCCACACCGGTGACCGGCTCGGGGCGTTCCGACCCCGTGCTCGGTCGTATCCCCACCTACGCTCGACGCCCA
>JBILUM010000095.1:0-7318 GCA_044370995.1 Ilumatobacteraceae bacterium
CCGGCGGTGGACGGCGGCGAGGCACCACTCGTCGTCGGTGGAACGGTGACGGTGCGGTTCTCCGACGCCGACGACGTCGACCAGCTCGCCCGCTACCTCACCACCGGCGACGCGGCCACTCGTCGTGCCGACCGTGGTGGGTTCGTCTCCGCCCGCTCCACGGTGGCGCTCGACCGGTACTCCTCGACGCTCGACCGATTCGTCGCCGAGCTCTTGCTGGAAGCGGACGTGGTGCGCTTCGATGCGTCCGATCTGATGCCGCCCGAGGTGGGGGTCGGCACGTTCTGGACCGGCATGACGTCATGGCTCGGCGGTGCCCGCCTCCGTTCGGTGCTGGCAGACATCGACGCATCGTGGCCCGTCGAGCTGACGAAACCCGCCGTGCCGTTCGACGCGGGACTCGACGCGGAAGCCGACGCGGAAGCCGACGCGGGAGGCACGGATGACTGACTCGCAGGATCCGATCCCGACCGCACCGCTCGGGTCGCTCGGGCCGCAGCCGTGGTGGCGCCGCAGCCGGATGGACGACACGCATCGGACACTCGTCGTCGAGTTGCTGTACGAACGGTCGCGCGTCGGGGCGCCGAACACCCGCAACTTCGTGGTGCTGAGCCTGCTGTCGAGCGCGATCTCGGCGATGGGCCTGCTGCTCGACAGCGCCCCCGCCGTCATCGGCGCGATGTTGCTCGGTCCGTTCATCACCCCGTTGCTGGCGATGGCCGGCGCGCTCATCCAGGGGTGGGGGCGGCGGCTCGCCGACGCGGCCCTGATGGTGGCGTTCGGCATCGTGCTCAGCGTGTCGTCGGCCGCGCTGATCGGCCTGCTGTTCGCCCGGCAGCTCGACCGTGCGGTCCTGCCGTCGCTGCTGCTGTCGCTCACCCGTCCCGGGCTGCTCGATCTCGGCATCGCGTTCGCCGCCGGAATCGCCGCCGGATACGCCACGATGCGCACCGAGGCCGCCGGAGCGCTGTCGGGCGTCGCCGTCTCGGTGACCGTCGAGCCTCCGCTCGCGGCCATCGGGTTGTTCCTCGCAGCCGGGCGCGGGGACCTGATCGATCAGGCCGTCCTCGCGCTCGTGACGAACTTCGGTGCACTGGTGCTCGGCGCGACCGGATCGTTGGCATGGTGGGGCTTCGCCGATCGGTCGACGCGGGGGACCGCTCGACAGGCGGGACTCGGGCTGACGGCCTGGATCGTGCTGGTGGCCGCCGTGGCGGTGCCACTCGCCATCTACTCGCGTGGCGTCATCCGCAACACCGCACTGGAGCAGAAGATCGTCGTCGTGGTCGAGGAGTGGGACCCGTCCGTGCGGGTCGTGTCGATCGACGCGAGCACCGACGGTCGTACCGCCACGGTCGAACTCGACGTCACGGGGCCACGCCGGCCCGAACCGGCGTGGCGCCTTGCCGAGATGCTCTCGGAACGCCACGGCGGGACCGTGTCGGTGACCCTCAGGTTCACGCTCGCCCAGGAGGACCGGGCGAGGTCGTCCGGCTGACCCGGACCCCTCAGGACGAGTGCACGGTGCGGCCGCCCACCACGGTGCGTCGCACGTGCGCCCGCAGCAGCGCGTCGGGGCCGCGGGCGAACGGGTCGTCGTCGATCACCACGAGGTCGGCGCACGCGCCGGGCCGAAGCACGCCGAGGCGGTCCTCCTCGAAGCTCGCCCAGGCCGCGTCGCGGGTGCCGTGGACGATCGTCTCGTCGACGGGCAGCGCGAAGTCGGGTCGGAGCGGTTCGAGGTCGGGCTGGTCAGGCGAGCGTCGGGTGGCGCCGATGTACATGTTCGGCAACGGCATGTGCGGTGCCGTGGGCGTGTCGGTGCCGAACGCGAGGGTGGCGCCGGTACTGGTGTACTCGGGCCACGCGAAGCCGAGCTGGGCCCGCTCCGGGCCGAGCATCTCGGCCCAGTTTCCGGCGATCGCCGGATCGCAGTGCACCGGCTGCATCGAGGCGGTGATGCCGAGCGCGCCGAGGCGCGGGATGTCGACGGGATCGGCGTACTCGAGGTGCTCGATGCGGTGGCGGCGACCGCTCGTGCCGTTCACCTGCTGAGCCCGCTCGATCGCATCGATCGCGATGCGGACGGCGTAGTCGCCGATCGCGTGGCACGCGACCTGCAGGCCGAGCCGGTCGGCGAGCTCGACCACCGGGTTCAGCCGTTCGACCGGCCAGATCGGATCGCAGTTCGTGTCGTCGGTGTACGGGTCGATCATCGCCGCGGTGCACGCGTCGATCGTGCCGTCGACGACGATCTTGATGCCGGCCACGCGGACCATGTCGGAAGCGGTGGCGGCCTTGCGGCGTGCCGCTTCCTCCACCTGGGCCAGGTTCTGCGCGTCGTCACCGGTGTTTCGGATGTGCCAGTGGCCGATCACCCGCAACGTGAGCGCGCCGGCGGCCTCGGCCCGCAGGAACGTCTCGAGATCGAGCGCGTCGACCGCCATGTCGACCGCAGTGGTGGTGCCCGACTCGTTGAGGGCGCTCATCGCGGTCGCGAGGTGTCGATCGCGGGTGGCGTCGTCGGTGCGCTCGAGGAGCGTCCACATGTGACGGTGCAGGGCCGTCTCCAGCAGATAGCCGGTGGCCGCGCCCGTCGCCGGGTCGCGGCGGATCTCACCACCGATCGGGTCGGGCGTCTCGCCGGTGATCTCCATCAGCGTCAGCGCCGCTGTGTTGACCCAGCCGCAGTGGAGGTCGAAGGAATCGATGAACACCGGACGATCGGGGAAGAGATCGTCGAGCATCTGCCGGGTCGGTTCGTTGTCGGGCACCGCGTCGAACAGGAAGCTCGTGCCGAGCACGTACGGCTCGTCAGGGTTGGCCTCGGCCCACTCGACGAGGCGCCGGCGGATCTCCTCCAACGTCGTCGCCGTGCGCAGCTGCGCCTTGCCGAGCGCACTGCCGGTCATCAGCAGGTGGGAGTGACCGTCGACGAAGCCGGGGAGAGCGACGCATCCGGTGATGTCGATGCGCTCGGCGTCACCGGCAGCCGCCTCACACTCCTCGAGGGTGCCGGCCGCGACGACGAGGCCGTCGGCGACGAGCAGGGCCTCGGCCCAGGGGTTCTCGGAATCGGCGGTGAACACCCGACCGCCCACATACAGCTGACGCATCGTGCGATGCTGGCACAACACCGGCGCGCCGGACGATCGATCACGACGATCGATCACCACGGGCGACGATCGGCGACGGTGTCGGACCCGGACGGCCGGAGGGAGGGCGAGGAGGAACCATGGGACGGATGGCATCGAGGGTGCTGACGTCGTTGGCGTTGCTGTGCGCCACGCTCGCCTGGGTCGGTTGGGTCTACCTGCACACCATCGGCGATCCCGCCCGCTCGGAGAACATCGCGACCGCCATGCTCGCCGACCCGGCGGCCAACGACCAGATCGCCTCCAACTTCGCACTGCAGATCGTTCGCGCATCCGGCATCGACCGGTCGAACATCGATCTCGTCGAGAGTGCCGTGTCGGCCGCGCTCGAGGATCCCCGGGTGACGACCGATGTGATCTCGGCCTTCGGGGCGGCACATGCCAACGCGCTCGGCGTGGACGACCAGCGCAGCACCACGATCGACACCGATGCGATGGTCACCGCGGTACGCGAACGGCTCGCCGTGGTGTCGCCCGAGATCGCGACGCAACTGCCCGACGGTGTGCTGCCCGAGATCACCCTCCCGACGTATCACCCGCCCGGGGTCGGCACCGTCCGGACCGCTGCCGAGTCGGCGACCTCGCTGCTCGCGATCGTCGCGGCGCTGCTGCTCGTCGTCGCGTTCGCGTTCGGTGATCGGCGGGGCGTGCTCCGCCGTGCGGGCATCTGGGCGGTGTGCAGCGGTGTGGCGTGGGTGCTCGTCCCGATCGCGGTCGTCGCCGGCGCGCGCGCCTGGGCGAGCGACGTCGACGCGATCGTCGAAGCGGCGATGCGGGAGTCGGTCAGCGGCGTCACCCCGGTCGCGATCGGCATGGTGCTCGGCGGCATCGTCGCGATCGTGCTGTCGCTCATCCCCAACCTGTGGCCGGCCCGGAGTGACGTCGATCGCCGCGGATCGGTGGTGCGTACCGCGCCACAGCTGGCACCTGGCTACGCGGCCCGACCCAACCCGGCGCACCATCCGGCCGCGGGCGGTGTCACCGCGGTGACACCGACGCAGGCGGCTCGCGTCGACACCTACGTGCGATCCGATCACGGCGCAGGTGTGCCGGCGATGCTTGGCGCCTACCCGCCGCAGTCGCCGCCGCCACCGCAAGCGCCACCGCAGCGACCGGCGCAGGCGGTGCCGCAGCCGCCTGCACCTCCGCCGCAACCGGTGCCGCCGGCGGAGGAGGTCGACCCGTGGTCGACCTACTTCGGTCCGAACGCCAGTTCCTGATCGCGGCGAGGCGTCAGGGGGCAGGTCAGGGGAGGCGGTGGACGACGAGCGGCATCGTGGTGCGACATCCCGCCTCGGCGAGCAGCGCGGCGCACGCGGAGAACGCCCAGCCGGTGCGCATGGTCGTGTGGCACAGCAGGATCGGCCCCGTTGGGACCGGCTGGTGGGCGTGCAGGGTGATCGCCTGTTCGAGGTGGGCGACGACCGGCGTGCTCGAGGTGTCGGTGGGCTGGGGTGGACCGTCCCACGAGAACAGGTCGAGCACCGGGAGCTTGCCGATCGCGCCGATGTGCTCGGCGAGCGCTCGGTTGGCGCGCATCTCGACCGATGCGGCGGGAGCGGCGACGACGGCCACCGGGCGCGCCGGCCAGGTGCGCGCCCAGCGACGCAGCACCTCGACGGCTCCGTCGAGCAGCTCGGGGGGCAGGGTGCCGTACGCGGTGCGCTGGGCGGCGACCAGTTCCTCGGCCCACGCGGGATCGTCGGCGAATGCGACGGCCCTCCCTTCGGCGGCGCCGTCGATGCGACCCTTGCGACGCACGCCGGGGGGCCACAGCTTGCGCGGCTCGATGACGATGTCGTTGCCGCGCAGGTGATCGCGGGCTGCGACGAGCCGTTCGGCGCTCGGCTGCATGCCCGGCGCCGGCAGATCGCCCGTGCACACCGAGCACCGGCCGCACGGCGCGGGTGACGGGTCGTCGAGGGCCGTCTGCAGGTAGGCCATCAGGCAGCCGCGGCCATGGGCGTAGCTGCGCATGAGGTCGGCCTCGGCGCGTCGGCTGGCGGCGAGCGCATCCCACTTCGCCGAATCGTGCACGTACGGGGTGCCGGTGGCCGCCCACTTGGAGCCGTCCTTGGCGACCACCCCATCGATCGCGAGGATCTTGAGGAGCGCTTCGAGTCGACCGCGCCGGACGCCCGTGAGGCCGTCGAGCTCGACGACCGACCGCGGCCCGCTCGCCAAGGCGCGCAGCGTGGCGTCGGCGTCGTCGGGGTTGGGGATCGAGGCGGTGGCGAAGTACTCCCAGATCCGCTCGTCGGCGGGACTGGAGAGCAGGACCGCCTCGGCGTGGTCGACGGCCCGGCCCGCTCGCCCGACCTGCTGGTAGTAGGCGACGGGCGTGCCGGGTGAGCCGACGTGGATGCAGAACCCGAGGTCTGGCTTGTCGTAGCCCATGCCGAGCGCCGAGGTGGCCACCACCGCCTTCACCCGGTTGTGGCGCAGGAGCTCTTCGACCTCCACCCGGGCCTCCGGATCCATCTGGCCGGTGTAGGCGGCCACCTGGTGGCCGCAGCGCTGGAGGAAGCCGGCGAGGCGATCGGCCTCGGCCACGGTGAGGACGTAGATGATGCCGGAGCCGACGATGGTGTCGAGGGCGTCGGCGACCCAGGCGTAGCGGGCGAGCGGGGCGAGCCCGGGCACCACCGACAGCCGCAACGACGTGCGGGCGAGCGTGCCACGGAACGTGACGGTGCTGGCACCGAGCTGACGTTCGACGTCGTGGGTGACGCGTTGGTTGGCCGTGGCGGTGGTGGCGAGCACCGAGGCGTGGGGTGTGGCGAGCAGCGCTCGGGCGAGCCGTTGGTAGTCGGGCCGGAAGTCGAAGCCCCAGTCGCTGATGCAGTGGGCCTCGTCGATCACGACGAGCCCGACGCGGCGCATCAGTTCATCGAGGCGTGCGGCGAAGCGCGGGTTGCCGAGTCGTTCCGGCGAGACCAGGAGGACGTCGAGCGCGTCGTGGTCGAGCGACTCGAAGATGGGGTCCCACTCGTCGATGTTGGTGCTGTTGATGGTGGCCGCCCGAAGCCCTGCACGTTCGGCGGCGTTCACCTGGTCGCGCATGAGTGCCAGCAGCGGCGACACGACCAGCGTGGGGCCGGCGCCCGTGGCCCGCAACGCCGACGTGGCGGCCCAGTAGACGGCCGACTTTCCCCATCCGGTCGCCTGCACGACGAGGACGCGGGCGGCGGGCTGCACGATCGCGGCGACCGCGTCGACCTGATCGCCCCGCGGGGTGGCACCCGCGCCGGCCAGCCGCTCGAGCACGAGGGCGAGATGGGTCGCGGCGAGCGCGGCGTGGTCGGAAGAGGTCACCGCGCCAGCCTCGCACGCGGGTGCGACGGTCGGTCGGCGACGTGGTCGCGACACGACCGTCCGGTCACACTGCGTGTCCGCGCAGCCGCGGTCCGATGCATCGATCGCGAGCCGATCGAACGCGACATGAACGCTCGCTCCCCTCCGGGTGAAATCACTCTCGATCCGTTGCACGCCCTCGCTGCATCCGGAGAGAGTCTCAACAGCGCGGGCCGGTCATCGAGATCGGTGCGCGAGATCTCGAGGAGTGGTGGGCATGAAGAACAAGGCCGGATTGGGACTCGCCGCAGTCGCGTTGCTGGGGGTCGGAGGTGTGGTGACCTCGATCGTGCGCGCGCTGCCGCCGGGTTCGCCCGCGACGCCGGGGATGACGTTGTCGCCAGCGGCGGGTGACAGTTCGACGGAGATGACGTTGTCGTTGACGTCGCCGAACAACGTGTGTCCGGGTGACACGGCGACGGGGAACTACCGGTGGAACACGTTCTTCGCACCGTCGTCGGTGGACGTGGGGACGTTGACGTACAACAACCAGGGTCCGATCTCGCCTGCGGGTGTGACGGTGTCTCCGTTGTTCAGCGCGATCGGTGGGTCGGCGCAGGTGAACAAGGCGACGGCGGTGCAGACGGGTCAGATCGTGGGGACGTCGACGGTGAGCTTCGCGGTGTTCTCGCCGGGGAACATCGCGCCGGGTTCGTACAAGATCGGGTATGCGTGCACGAAGGCGCCCGCGCTGGGTCAGCCGGGGCAGACCGAGCGGTTCTGGCAGGTGGAGATCGCGGTGACGCAGAGCGCGACCGGTGGCCCGGCGCAGATCGCCTGGACCAGCGGCACCCCACCGACGACCACGC
>JBILUM010000096.1:0-7306 GCA_044370995.1 Ilumatobacteraceae bacterium
CCGTGCGATGTACCGTGCGGGTCTCGCGAACCAGCCCGCGTCGGTGTCGGCCGACGATGGGCTCTCGCTGAGCGACGCGTGGGTGACGGCCGCGGTGAAGTGCGCGCCGCCCGACAACAAGCCGTTGCCGGACGAGCGTGACGAGTGCCGGCTGTTCCTGCGCCGCGAGCTGGCCCTGTTGCCGGACGTGCGCGTGGTGGTCTGCCTCGGTGCGTTCGCGTACGAGGCGGCATGTCAGGAGTACGGGGTGCGACCGCGGCCGAAGTTCGGGCATCTCGCCGAGGTCGCCACACCCGATGGCGGTCCGGCGCTGCTGTGCTCGTTCCACCCCAGTCAGCAGAACACCTTCACGGGCCGGCTGACCGAGCCGATGCTCGACGCCGTCTTCACCCGCGCGGTCGAGCTCGCCGACCTGATCCTGCCCCGTCAGCGCCGCAGGAGGTCGAGCACACGTGCCACGGGCAGGCCCGGCACGGTGTGACCGTCGACGCCGGTGACGGTGTCGGCCACGAACAGCGCGTCGATCACTGCCTCTTCGCTCGCATCGACGACCGCCTCGAAGACCTCGTTCAACGACCCGTCGCCGAGCACCCGCAGCGTGCGGACGCCGGTCGCATGGCGAGGTTGCCGGTTGGTGGTGGAGACAGCGCAGAAGATGTCGCCGCTGCCGTGATGGGCCACCGATCCGGTGCGGGCGAGGCCGAGGCCCACGCGTCGGGCGACGCGTTCGAGTTGGCGGGCATCGAGTGCGATGTCTGTCACCACCACACCGAGGCAGCTGCTCGAGCGCCCGCTGTCGAGCGTGGGGGCAGCGGTGAGGTCGTCGTCGGTCCGATCGCGGTGCAGCACCTCGCCGACGTGCATCCCGCCGACGCGGAGGTCGCGGGTGCTGCCGAAGTTGCACAGCAGCAGGACGCCGACGGTGCCCAGGCCCTCGATGACGCGTGACGCCGTGCCGATGCCCGCCTTGTGGCCCATGGTGACCATGCCCGTCCCGGCGCCGACGACGCCCTCGGCGACCGGGCCTGCCGTGGCGTTCGCGAGCGCCTCGCGGACGTGGTCGACGGTGACCCAACGTCGACGCATGTCGTCGAGCCACGAGTCGTCGCACTCGCCGACGACCGGGATCACCACCTCGTCGGCGCCGGCAGCGAACATCGCATCGACGACCGCGTCGTAGGCCCGTCCGACCGCCGAGGTGCTCGTCAGGACGATCGGGGTCTCGAGCGTTCCCCACTCGCGGAGCTCGACCGAGCCGGTCAGCTCGCCGGCGCCGTTCAACACCGCCGTGCCCGCAGCCATCGGCTCGGCGAACAGCCCGGCGAGATCGCCGGGCACGATGGCCGTGACGCCGGTGCGAGCGACGGGTTCGCCGGCCGAGTGGTCGCCGTGCCAGATCGTGACGTGGCCGACGCGCACGCCCGGCACGTCGGTGATCGCGTTGTCGGCGCCGGTCGGCCAGGCGCCGAACGACAGCCCGAACGTGCGAGCGCGTGGGCGCGGTGCGGGCGGCTCGTGCGGGGTCGGGTCCGGCGAGGTCGGCATGACGGTGACACTACGGCTCGCCACTACGCTCCTCGCGTGGCTGCGACCGATGACGCGACGGGACCGCGCTGGTGGGTGGGGATCGACGAACACGGTGGCATCCCGAATCCCGGCCGTCCCGACGTCCGTCCGCCGACGACGTGGCGACTGGAGACGGTGGCCGCCACGCACCGCGTGCGCCACGCGAGCGTGTCGCCCGACCGCACCACCGTCGCGTTCGTGCTCGACGACGACTGCTCCGACGTGTGGACCGTGTCGGTCGACGGTGGCGAGGCCGTGCGGATCACCGCGGGCCGGCCATTGGCCGCGTACTGGGAGGACGGCGGGGCGGTCTGGTCGCCCGACGGCACCCGGCTCGCGTACGCGCAGGAGGGGGTCGTGCAGGTCGTCCCGGCGACGGGCGGGCTGCCCCACCCGGTGTGCGCCGGGTCGTCGCCGGAGTGGCTCGACGACGGTCGCCTCATCATCGGCGTCGAGCGCGCGACCGATCACACGACCGCGCTGGCGGTCACCGACGTGGACGATGCCTGGCCGGCGCGCGTGGCGAGCGGTGCGGGCGACTGCTTCGGCGTCGTGCTCTCGCCTGACCGTCGCCGCCTCGCGCACCTGCTGTTCCGGCACGGCGACCTGAACTGCACGAGCGTGCACCTCGTCGATGCGACCGGCGTCGCGGGCGTCACCGAGTGCACGATCGTCCACGACCCGGCGATCACGGCGCGCAGCCTCGCCTGGTCACCCGACGGTTCGACGATCGCGTACGCGAGCGAACTGCCCGGCTGGTACGAGGTCTTCCTCGTCGACGTACCGGAGACCGTCGACGACGACGTGCAGCCGACGCCGCGGCAGCTCACCACCGACGGTGCCGACTTCGCAGAGCTCCGTTTCGTCGACGACGGCGCCGCGATCGTCGGCGTGCGCAGTCGTCGAGGCGTCACCGATCTGGTCCGCATCGACGCGACCACCGGCACCGTTCGCGTGCTGGCAGCGGGCGGAACGTGGTCGTCGCCACAGCCGCTGCCCGATGGGTCGGTCGTCGCGGTCCACGAGTCGTTCGCCCGTCCGGCGCGGCTGTGCCGGGTGATGCCCGACGGCGAGGTCCGCGTGCTCGTCGATCGAGCCCCGGCACCGGTCCGCGCTGCGGCGCACGTCGTGCCCGAACACGTCACCTATCGATCGACCGACGGCTTCGAGGTGCACGGTTGGCTGTACCGACCGCGCGACATGCCCGATGGACACCGGTGCCCGGCGGTCGTGCAACCACACGGTGGACCCACCTCGCTCACCGGCGACGAGTGGGACGGTGTCGCGCAGTACTTCGTCGACAAGGGGTACGCCTGGTTCGCGATCAACTTCCGCGGCAGCACCACCTACGGCCGCCAGTTCGAGCGGGCGAACCACGGGGTGTGGGGCGTGGCCGACACCGGCGACTGCCTCGCCGCCCACGACCACCTCTCGTCGCTCGGCTGGATCGACCCGACCCGGATCGCGATCTTCGGTGCGAGCTACGGCTCGTACATGGCGCTCCACTCGGTGATCGACGACCCCGCCCACCGGTACGCCGCAGCGGTCATGAAGTACGGCGACTGCGACATCCTCACGTCGTGGGCCCAGGGCGATCTCGTCGGCCGACTCGACCTCGAACGGATGATGGGACACCCTCGCGACCATCGCGCCGCGTACACGGCCGGCTCACCCATCCATCGGATCGAGCAGCTCGAGGTGCCCGTGCTCGTCGCCCATGGCGAGCTCGACCAGCGGGTGAGCCTGCGCCAGGCGACCGAACTGGTCGAGGCGTTGCGTCGCCACGACAAGCAGTACGAATACGTCACGTACCCCACCGAAGGCCACGGGCTGCTGCGAACCGAGCCGTTCCTCGACTTCCACCGGCGACTCGAGCGGTTCCTCGACTGGTACCTGCTGCCCTGACCCCGACCCGACCCGTGCCAAGCCCGACCGGCCCCCCGGTTTCCTGAATCGCGGATCAATCCTCCCTTGCGGGGTGGGGGCACGGCGGCAACAATGGCTCGATCGACGTCGCAGGACGTCGCAGGACGAGACCGGGGGAGTCGGGATGGCACAGCGTGGACTTGC
Organism: Ilumatobacteraceae bacterium; assembly: GCA_044370995.1. Classification (GTDB taxonomy): domain Bacteria; phylum Actinomycetota; class Acidimicrobiia; order Acidimicrobiales; family Ilumatobacteraceae; genus VFMC01. The sequence goes on from JBILUM010000096.1 coordinate 3,637, forward strand.
CACAGTCGTGGCCGGGTTGGTCGTGGCCGGGATCGGCGGGCTGTCGCTCGCTGCGGTCGCTGGAGCCGGGCTCGCGTCGGCGTCGGCATCGGACGAGCAGATCACCCTGACGGTCGGCCTGATCCAGGACCTCGACACGCCGAACGTGACGGCGGGGTTCCTCGTGTCGTCGTACGAGGTGTGGAACCTCCAGTACGCGGCGTTGACCGACAAGGCCGCCGCCGACTTCGCCACGGTGCCGGGCCTGGCCGAGAGCTGGGAGGTGGGTGACGGCGGTCTGTCGTACACCTACACGTTGCGCGAGAACCTGACGTGGAGCGACGGTGAGCCGCTCACGGCCGACGACGTCGCGTTCACGATCAACACATCCCGCGATCAGGAATGGATCAACCACTTCTCCTCGACCGCCAACCTCGAGGCCACCGTGATCGACGATCGCACGGTGAAGATCACCAGCGCAGTGCCGGACCCCAAGCTGCCGCTGATGGATGTGTACATCCTGCCCGAGCACGTCTGGGAGGCGGTCGCCGAGGGCGACATCACCACCTATGACGCTCTCGACGGTGTCGGCTCCGGACCGTTCACGCTGCAGGAGTGGAAGTCGGGGCAGTCGTGGACCATGGTCGCCAACCCGAACTACTACAAGGGCGCCCCGGCGATCGACCAGGTCGTGTTCCGCGTGTTCACCAACGGCGACGCCATGGTGGCGGCACTGCAACAGGGTGAGATCGATGCCGCGCATTCGGTGCCGTCGTCGAGCTTCGAGTCGCTCGGCGACACCGAGGGCATCGAGGCCGTCTTCGGTCAGCAGGGCGGGTTCACCGAACTCGCCATGAACGGCATGGCCGGCGGGTTGGGCGATGGCCACCCGGCGCTGCAGGACATCGAAGTGCGTCATGCGATCCACCGCGCGATCGACAAGCAGGCGTTGTTCGACCGGGTGATCCTCGGCCTCGGCTCGCCGGGCGTGACCTTGTCGGTGTCGCCCGACCCGGTCTGGCAGCCGGAGATCCCCGTCGACGAGCAGTACACGTACGACCCGGCCGCCGCGAACGCGGCGCTCGATGCTGCCGGCTACCTCGACACCGACGGCAACGGCATCCGCGAGATGCCCGACGGAAGCCAGGAACTGTTGTTCCGCTACGCCGAGCGGTCCGAGAGCGACATCGCAGCACCGATCCGCGAGCTGATCACCGGCTTCCTCGAGGAGGTCGGCATCGCGACGACGGTCGACGTCTTCGACGACACGCAGCTCACCGAGGTGATCGCATCGGGCGAGTACGACCTGTTCGTGTGGGGCTGGACCCCGTTCACCGATCCCGATTCGATGCTGTCGTACTTCACGTGCGCCCAGCTCACCACCGACGTCGAAACCGTCGGCTACAACGACGCCAACTGGTGCAGTCCCGAGTACGACGAGCTCTACGCGCAGCAGAACCAAGAGCTCGATCGGGCCACGCGCGTCGACATCGTGCACCAGATGTTGCGGCTGTTCTACGACGAGTCGACGTACGCGGTGCTGTTCGAGGACGCTGACCTCCAGGCGTATCGGACCGATCGGTTCACCGGCTGGACACGGCAGCCCGCTGAGACCGGGCCCGTGATCTTCAGCAACTCCTCGCCGACCTACTTCCTGCTGCAGCCGATCGAGGGCGGCACCGGTGGCGGCGACGGCGGGATGGGCACGGGCGTGCTGATCGCCCTGATCGGCGGTGGCGTCGCGATCCTCGGCGTCGGTGCCTCGTTGCTGCTCAGGTCGAAGAAGAACCAGGACGAGCGCGACTGACCGACGATGCGCCCGCGCTTCGTCATCGGCAAGGTCCTGGGTGCACTCAGCACCCTGGTCTTCGTCGTGGTCGTGAACTTCTTCCTCTTCCGTGTCGTCAACGACGACCCGGTCGAGAGCATGTTCCGCGGACGCAACCTGAGCGCGGAGCAGAAGGATCGGCTGCGCCAGCAGTTCAACCTCGACGGCTCGAAGCTCCAGCAGTTCTGGGCGTACATCCGCGAGTTGCTGCAGGGCAACCTCGGCATCTCGCTGCAGAGCCGCCGACCGGTGACCACCGAGATCAGCGAGGCGCTCTGGCCGACGATCGCCCTCGTGGGTACGGCAACGACGCTGTCGATGGTGATCGGTGTGGCGATCGGCATCCGTGCCGGATGGCGGCGACGCAGTGCGTTCGACGTCGGGTCGACGACGTTCTCGATGTTCACGTACTCGGTGCCCGACTTCTGGTTGGCGATGCTGGCGCTCGGTTTGTTCTCCGTGCAGCTCGGCATCTTCCCCCCCGGCGGCCACCAGGACGCCGGCACGACGGCGACCGGACTGCCATTGCTGCTCGATCAGCTGCACCACATGGCACTGCCGTGCCTGGTGCTCGCGATCGCGTACGTGGGTGAGTACGCGATCGTGATGCGCTCGTCGATGCTCGACACCGTGCGGGAGGACTACCTGCAGCTGGCACGGGCGAAGGGCCTGCGCGACGTGGAGGTGCGCCGCCGGCACGCGGTGCCGAACGCCGTCCTGCCCGTGGTGAGCCTGTCGGCGTTGAACTTCGGATTCGTGCTGTCGGGCTCGATCGCGGTGGAGTCGATCTTCTCCTGGCCGGGTCTCGGGCAGGCCACGCTCGAGGCCATCCGCGGTCCCGACTTCCCGATGCTGCAGGGGCTGTTCCTGCTCTTCTCCGCCGCGGTGATCCTCGCGAACCTCGCGGTCGACCTGCTCTACGGCTACCTCGACCCCCGGGTGGGTGGACGATGACGGCCGTGTCGCGTTCGGACGTCGTCCGCCGGTTCCGCCGCGATCGCCTCGCGATGTCAGGGCTGGTCGTCCTGGTCGCGTTCGCGATGATGGCGCTGCTCGCGCCCTGGATCGTGGATCGCGAGGCGCTCAGCGCAGTGGCGTCGCTCGACAACCCCACGTGGGCACGGCCCAGCAGCGAATTCATCCTCGGTACCGATCACCTCGGGCGCAGCGTCGCGGCCCAGTTCGTGTGGGGCTCCCGGGTCAGCCTGTTCGTCGGGCTGATGGCCACGATCTTCACGATCGCGATCGGATCGATCGTGGGAGTGGTGGCCGGGTTCGCCGGTCGCTGGGTCGATGCCGCCCTCATGCGCCTCACCGACTGGTTCCTGGTCATCCCGTTCCTGCCGCTCGCGATCGTGCTGGCGGCGGTTCTCGGCCGTGGCATCTGGAACATCATCTTCGTCATCTCGATCACGTCGTGGCCGTCGACGGCTCGTCTCGTCCGCGCGCAGGTGCTCACGGTGAAGGAGCGGCTGTACGTCGATCGGGCCCGGGCCTTGGGCGCCTCGCAGCTCCACGTGATCCGGCGTCACGTGCTGCCGAACGTGGCGCCACTGATCCTCGCCAGCGCGACCCTGGCCGTGCCGATCTCGATCCTGACCGAGACCACGCTCGCGTTCCTCGGCCTCGGCGATCCCACGCAGGCGTCGTGGGGCAAGACGCTGGAGGAGGCATTCCAGGCCGGAGCGATCTCACGTGGCGCGTGGTGGTACTACCTGCCTGCCGGTCTCGGCATCGTCGCAGTCGTGCTGGCGTTCACGCTGTTCGGCCGAGCGTTGGAGGAGATCCTCGATCCCCGGTTGCGTGAGCGATGAGCGTCCTCGAGCTGCGCGACCTGTCGGTGACGTACCGCACCGAGGGCGG
>JBILUM010000097.1:0-7287 GCA_044370995.1 Ilumatobacteraceae bacterium
CAGGCGCACACGTTCACCGCGAACTTCCTGTGGATGTGCCAGGGGTACTACAAGTTCGAGCAGGGATACACGCCCGAGTGGCCGGGGATGGACGCCTACCGCGGGCAGATCATCCATCCGCAGACGTGGCCGGAGAACCTCGACTACGCCGGCAAGGAGATCCTCGTCATCGGCTCGGGCGCGACCACCGCCACGATCGTGCCGGCCATGGCCGGCGCGGCCAAGCACATCACCGTGCTGCAGCGTTCACCCACCTACTTCTGGACGGGACGCAACGCGAACGAGCTCGCCGACACGCTGCGCGAGCTCGAGATCGACGAGACCTGGATCCACGAGATCGTCCGGCGCAAGCTCCTCCACGACCAGCAGGCCGTCACCCAGCTCGCCCGCGACGAGCCGGAGTTCCTGAAGACGGAGCTGCTCAACAACATCAAGACGTTCCTGCCGGAGGGCTACGACGTCGAGACGCACTTCACCCCCACGTACCGGCCGTGGCAGCAGCGGCTCGCGTTCGTGCCTGACGGTGATCTGTTCGAGGGCATCAAGGCCGGCAAGGCCACGATGGTCACCGACGAGATCGAGACCTTCACCGAGACCGGTGTCCGGCTGAAGAGCGGCCGGGAGCTCAGCGCCGATCTGGTGATCACCGCGACCGGGTTCCACCTCAGCGTGCTCGGCGGGATCCCCTTCAGCGTCGACGGCACGCCCGTCGACTTCCACGACACGGTCACCTACCGCGGGATGATGTTCACCGGCGTGCCCAACATGCTCTGGGTCTTCGGCTACTTCCGTGCCAGCTGGACCCTGCGGGCCGACCTCATCAGCGACTTCACTTGTCGACTCCTCCACCACATGGACGACCTCGGGGTCCACCGGGTCACACCGCGACTGCGGGCCGAGGACGCGGACATGCCGATCTCGTCGTGGATCGACCCGGACAACTTCAACCCGAACTACCTCATGCGCAGCATGCACCTGTTGCCCAAGCGTGGTGACAAGCCCGAATGGCAGCACACGCAGGACTACTGGACGGAGAAGGACGAGCTCCCTGCCGCCGACCTCGACGACGGGTGCTTGGTCTACGAGTGACCGGTGACGGACGGCCGGGCCAGACCGTCGGCACCCCGCCGCTCGAGCCGGAACCCCATCAGCGTGACGCAGCCGTCTGACGAGACCGGACCGGGCTCCGGCGCCGGGCGGTGCTCGCCCTCGGGGCCGAGACGTGGTGTCACATGATCGGCGACCGTCGGTCGGCCGAGGCCGATGAGGACCGATCGCTGCTCCGCGCCGCCGACGCTGCCCATGACGCAGCGTAGGGTTCGGCCGATGAAAGAGCTGATCTACCACCGCCTGCTGCTCCCTGCCGTGTCGCGCCACGCCGATCGTCCGATCGCGACCAACGCCGCAACCGGCGCATCCACCTCCTACGCCGAGCACCTCGACGCGGTCGGGCGTCTCATCGGCGGCCTGCAGCGCCTGGGCGTCGGGCGCGGCGACCGGTTCGCGGTCATGACGCTCAACTCGCCCGAGTACCTGCAGCTGTACCACGCCGCGTTCCTCGGCGGCGGTGTGGTCAACCCGCTCAACCTGCGCTTCGCACCCAAGGAGCTCGCCTATGTGCTGCGCGACTCGGGCACGAAGGTGTGTTTCGTCGACGCCGTCTTCGCGCCGCTCATCGACGCCGTGAAGGCCGACGCCGGCCTCGAACACGTCGTGCTGATCGGGCCGGGCGACGTCCCCCACACGATCACCTGGGCCGAGCTGCTCAGCGGCGCATCGGTCATCCCGGACGAAGGCGAGGAGACCGACCCGGTCGTGCTCATGTACACCGGTGGCACCACGGGTCTGCCCAAGGGCGTGCTGCTCGACCAGCGCGCCGAGATCCTCAACGCCTACCACGTGATGATGCGCCTCCAGTTCGACGCATCGGTGGTCAACCTCATCCAGACGCCGATGTTCCACGCGGCGTCGATGTTCGGTGTGCTCGGCGGTCCGGCGCAGGGCGCGCACACGGTGATCGTGCCGATGTTCGACCCCACCGCGGTCATGGCCGCGGTCGAGACGTATCAGCCGTCCACCACGGTGATGGTGCCGACGATGATCGGCATGACGATGGCCCATCCCGACTTCCGGCCGGAGCGGCTCGGCTCGTTCGCCGACCTCGTCTACGGCGCGTCGCCGATGCCCCAGGCGCTGCTCGAGAAGATGCTGGCGCTCTACCCGGAGATGAACATCTGGCAGGGCTACGGCATGACCGAGAGTTCCAGCGTGCTCACCTTCCTCGGTCCCGACGAGCACCGCAGCGGCGGGGCGTTCCTCCGTTCGGCCGGCATGCCGCTGCCGGGCGTGGTGATCTCGATCCAGGACGACGACGGCAACGAACTCCCGGCCGGCGAGGCCGGTGAGGTGTGCGCCCGCTCGGGCAACTTCATGATCGAGTACTGGAACAAGCCGGAGGCCACCGCCGAGGTGTTCCGCGGCGGCTGGTACCACACCGGCGACGCCGGTTACCTCGACGAGCAGGGCTACCTCTACCTGGTCGACCGGGTGAAGGACATGATCGTCACCGGCGGCGAGAACGTGTACTCGAGCGAGGTCGAGAACGCGCTCGCCAGCCATCCGGCAGTGCTGCAGGTCGCCGTCATCGGCATCCCGAGCGAGCAGTGGGGCGAGGCCGTGCACGCGATCGTCGTGCGTCGCGACGGCGCCGAGGTCACCGAGGACGAGCTGATCGCCCACGCCCGCGACTGGATCGCCGGCTACAAGGTGCCCAAGAGCGTGTCGTTCCGCGACGAACCGTTGCCGCTGTCGGGCGCGATGAAGGTCCTCAAGCGCGAGCTGCGCGCCCCTTACTGGGAAGGCCGCGACCGCAACGTCAACTGATCGTGCGTCGCGAGCCGTGCACCGGCCGGCCTCAGCCGGAACTCAGCCGGAACTCAGAAGGCCGGCTTGGTGTCGGTGTACAGCCAGGTGTCGAACAGCGCGTCGAGCTGGCGGCCCGAGATGCGCTCGGCCAGGTCGATGAACTGCGCGGTGGTCACCGCTTCGCCCGAGCGCCGGTCGGCCCAGGTGCGCAGGATCCGGAAGAACGCCGCGTCGCCCACCTCGGCGCGCAGCGCGTGGACGGTGAGCCCACCCCGGTTGTAGACCGCGCTGTCGAACAGCGAGCCGGGCCCGGGATCGCCGATGACCACCGACCAGAACGGGTCGTCAGCGGGCACACCTGCGTAGAAGTCGTACACGTCCTGCGGCGTGAACTGGCCCTCGCGCTCGGCCCACAGCCACTCGGCGTAGGTGGCGAAGCCCTCGTTGAGCCAGATGTCCTGCCACCGGGCGAGTCGCACGTCGTCGCCGAGCCACTGATGCGCGTATTCGTGGACGATCACGCTCGCTGCGCCGACGGGCTCGCCGAAGAAGTCCTTGCTGTAGATCGGGCGGGTCTGGTTCTCGAGCGCGAAGCCGAGACCTTCGAAGTCGTCGACGATGCCCCCGGCCGTGCGGAACGGGTACTCGCCGAAGAACCCGGCGAGGAACGACACGATCTCGGGCTGGCGGGCGAACGCCTCGTCGATGATCTGTCCCGTCGATCGCGGCAGGCCCGACTGTCCGACCGCCGCCCAGTCGGCTGCGTTCGGCGGGCTGCCCGCCGGAGCGCCTGGCACGATCCAACCGTCCATCGTGTCGCCGTCGGCCTCGAATCCGGTGTCGCCGACCGTGCCGGGGACGTCGATGTCGTCGATCGCGACGCCGGGCAACTGCACCGACGGGTCGCTCGCGTACGAGATCGACACCGTCACGTCGTTGCCCGCGTAGGCGGCCAGGTCGACCACCCACTGGGTCCACACGGTCGCGACGCCGCTCGACGCGTGCCACGCTCCGGTCGTGCCCGTGGGCAGGCAGGTGCCGTCACCGGCATCGGTCTGATAGGCGCCGAGCGACGGGTGCACCGCGAGCCAGTCGGGGCACGACGCCCCGGTGCTCTGGTTGGTCACACCGGGAGCCGGCAGGGTCGTCGGCAAGCCGTCGGCGCCGGTCGCCTCGACGAACAGGAAGTCCCAGTCCGGCTCGGTCGCCGCCAGCGCCCAGAACGACAGCGTGCCACCTTCGGCCGGCACGCTGATCGTGCGGGTGAGCCGCTTGAACGACGGGCTCGACCCCTGCGCGTCACCCGAGTACGCCACCTGGGTGCCGCTGCGCGGGCTGAAGGGGTTGATGTAGAGATCGGGGTCGACGGCGTCCCAGTACCGGATGCCACCCGCACGGTACGAGCGGATGTCGAACTGACCGATCGTCGCGGTCGCGAGGTAGGGCGCCATCGGCTCCCTCGCGTTCCACGACCACGTGGTCCACCCCTGCCGGGTCCGTTGGCCGGTGAGCTCGCCGTTCGCGATCGCCTCGGTCCCTGCCGGCACCGTGATGTCGAAGCGGAACGATGCCGCATCGGCCGGATGGTCGTTCGCCGGGAACCAGGTGGCAGCGACGTCGGGCTGGCCGACGACGAGCGCGCCGTCGTCGGTGGCGAGGAACCCCGAGATGCCGAGCTCGTCGATCACCGGTTGCGGGATGCCGTCGTAGCGCACGACCGTGGTGAACGACGCGTCCTTGGCGATGCTGCGCGACGGCACGACGGTGAGCTCGCCACCCGCCCGGCTGAACGTGGCCCGCCGTGCGTTCACCTGCACGTCGCGGACCGTGAGCCCGACGAGGTCGAGGTTGAACGCCGACAGGGCCTGGGTCGCCTTCGCGTCGATCGTCGCGACCCCGCTCAGCACATCGGTGACCGGGTCGTAGGTGATGGCCAGTCGGTACTCGCGCACGTCGTAACCGCCGTTACCGTCGAGCGGGAAGTACGGATCGCCGATACCGGGTGCACCGGGCGATGGTGCTCGGCGGTCGTCGTCACCTGCGCCCGCGACCTGCGCCGGCAGGATCGATGCCAGCGAGGCGGCGATCGCCAACGTCACCGCCGTCGAGCGGGCACCCCGTCCCCGAGAGATGGACCTGCGCATCGTTCTGCCTCCCGTCCGTCAGCTCCGCCGAGCTGCCCAGCGGGTGACAACAGCACCTCTGGTGAGAACGAATTCCGGGTGCCCGTCGGCCGATGCGCGCGAGCCGACTGGCCCGTTTCGGGTCTTTCGCCCCTCGTCAGATGCGTCGCGCCCTGCGCTCACTGGGGGGTGACGACAGTCGGAAGGAGCACACGATGCACGCACGACCAGGTTCTCTGCTGATCATCACCGGCCACCACGTGGGTGAACCGGACCGCACGGGCGAGGTGTTGGAGGCCCGCGGCGCCGGCGGCACCGCCCCGTTCCTGGTGCGTTGGGACGACACCGGCCACGAATCGCTGATCTTCCCCGGCAGCGACTGCCAGATCAAGGAACTCGCACGGGAGGTGACGGCATGAAGGTCGCCGATCTCTCCGCCCGTCCGGCGGTGACCGTCGCCCCGGATGCGACCGTCGCCCAGGCGGCGACCCTCATGTCCCGAGCGGGCGTGGGGTGCCTCGTCGTCGTCGACGCCGACCGCCTCGTCGGCATCGTCACCGACCGAGACCTGGTATGTCGGGTGCTCGCCCACGGTGTCGCCACCGATGTGCGCATCGACTCGGTGATGTCGACGAACGTGATGGCCGTCGATCGGCACGCCGACATCCGCGACGCCATCGCCGCGTTCCACCATCACGCCGTCCGCCGCATGCCCGTGGTGGACGGTGATCAGGTGGTGGGCCTCGTGTCGCTCGACGACCTGATCGTCTCGCTGTCGAAGGTGTTCGCCGACGTCACCCACGGATTGACCGCCCAGCTCGTGTTCCCGCACGGCAACGACGAGCCCCCGGTGCCGGCGCTCAGCGGGTGAACCACCAGGCGGCTCGGCGCCGCAGCGACTGATCGGGTTCACCCCGACGCGATGTGGCGCGTACGGGCGGGGTGTGACAGGGCGTGCCCCGGCCGTCGTCGCCGAATTAGCGTGCGCCCATGCGTCTCACCCCGACCGATCGTGATCGGTTGCTCATCTTCACGGCGGCCGAGCTCGCTCGTGCCCGCCGGTCGCGTGGGCTGCGGCTCAACGTCCCCGAGGCCACCGCGCTGATCGCCGACACGGTCTGCGAGGCGGCCCGCGACGGCGCCCGCCTCGTCCAGGCCGCCGCCGCCGGCGCAGCGGTGCTGTCCGTCGACGACGTCCTGCCCGGCGTGGTCGACATCGTGACCGAGGTCAAGGTCGAGGCGAGCTTCGACGACGGCACTCGCATGGTCGTGGTGCGCAACCCGTTCGGCGCCGACGCAGTGGGCCTCGGCGACGATGCCCCGGGCGCCGTCATGACCGCCGAGCGCCATGCCGTGGAACCCGCCGGCCTGGTGCGGCTGGGGGTCACCAACACCTCCGACGTACCGGTCAGCATCACCTCGCACTTCCACTTCTTCGAGGTGAACCCTCGACTCGACTTCGATCGTGCTGCCGCCTACGGGATGCGGCTCGCGATCCCGGCCGGTTCGACGTTGCGGTTCGATCCGGGGGTGGCCGTCACCGCTCCACTCGTGCCGATCGGCGGCGCCCGCGTCGCGATCGGGTTCGCCGGCCTCGTCGACGGTCCGCTCGACGCACCGGGAGCGAAGGAGTCCGCCCTCGCCCGGGCGGCAGCACAGGGGTACCTCGGGTCATGAGCGGCGATCACGCCCACCCTCACTCGCACCCGCATCCCCATCCGCACCGGCACTCCCACGGCGGGATCGAGCACAGCCACGACGAGTACGACGGCGGCCGCGCCCCGCACGGTCACGAGCATCCCGACGAGATCCTGCCGAACGACTACGCCGCGATCCACGGGCCCACGGTCGGCGACCGGGTGCGCCTCGGCGACACCAGGCTCGTGGTGCAGATCGAGTACGACGCGCAACGCCGCGGCGACGAGTTCCTCGCCGGGTTCGGCAAGACCGCCCGCGACGGGCTGCTGCTGAAGGCCGCCGCCGTTCGCGCGACCTGCGACCTCGTCATCTCCAACGTGGTGATCATCGATGCGATGCACCGCATCGGCAAGGCGTCGATCGGTATCCGCAACGGTCGCATCTGCGGCATCGGCCGGGCCGGGAACCCCGACATGCTCGACGACGTCGACGTCGTGGTGGGCACCGGCACGTCGATCGTCTCCGGCGAGGGCATGATCGCCACCGCCGGCGCGATCGACACCCACGTGCATCTGCTGTCGCCGCGCATCATGGAGGCATCGCTGGCCTCCGGGGTCACGACGATCATCGGTCAGGAGTTCGGGCCGGTGTGGGGAGTCGG
>JBILUM010000098.1:0-7275 GCA_044370995.1 Ilumatobacteraceae bacterium
CAGGTGATCATGAAGAGCGTCGCTCTGGGCTGGCCAGACGAGACCTTCCCGGCGAACGCGGTGATCTCCGAACGCAAGCCAGTGGCTGATGCCACCGTCTTCGTCGGCTTCGACGAATGAGGCTCAGGTGAGGGTGCTCCCTCCGATCGAGCGGCCGAGCGCTGGCTGGGACGCGTCGTCCAGCCAATATCTCGGCCGGTTTCCGGTTCCCTGCGACCGAAGACCGGCCGAGATCCTGGTGACTTCGTTGGCCGAGTGATCCGGCGTCTCCGACGTGCCGGAGGGGGCGCGCCTTGCCGTGATCACCGATGGCGCGGGTCCGGGTCAGAGGTCGAGGTGGAGGCGGATCGTCACGACGTCGCCGAGGTCGAGCTGCTCGGCGCGGCGGACGACGACCTTCATCGGAACGAGATAGAGGTCGCCCTTGGGGAACAGCGACGTGGTGAACGTCGTGCGGCCGATGGTGGCGGTCACCGGGATCACACCCCAGCCGTAGGTGACCGCCGACTTCACGTCCTCGATCGCGCCGCTCTGCTCGTCGGGTACCTCGACGAAGTAGAACGGTGCCGGCCCTCGCCACTCGATGATCTCGCCGCTGAACTCGAGCTCCACAGCTGAGACCCGACGCGGCGTAGCGGTCAGTTGATGCGCAGGCTGGGGCTGAAGATCTTCTTCGGCTTCAACTCGACCGCGATCTTGCGGGCGATCTCCTGGAAGCACTGTGCGGCTTCGCTCTCGGGATCGACCGCCGTGATCGGCCGGCCCTCGTCGCCGCCTTCGCGCAACGCCGGGACCAGTGGGAGCTTGCCGAGCAGCGGAATGCCGAGGTCGCCGGCCAGTTCCTCGCCGCCACCGCCGCCGAAGATCTCGTAGCGCTTGCCGTCGTCGCCGGTGAACCACGACATGTTCTCGATGATGCCCTTCACGGGCAGGTTGACCTTCGCCGCCATGGCGGCCGACAGTGCGGCCACCTTCTGTGCCGCCGGCTGCGGCGTGGTGACGACGTACACCTCACCGCGGGGCAGGTACTGGCTGAGCGACAGCGCGATGTCGCCGGTGCCGGGCGGCATGTCGATGAGCAGGAAGTCGGGCTCGTCCCAGTACACGTCGGTGAGGAACTGCTCGAGCGCCTTGTGCAGCATCGGGCCACGCCAGATGACGGCCTGGCCCTCGGGCACGAAGTAGCCGATCGAGATGCAGCGCACCCCGTAGGCCTCCGGCGGCACGAGCATCTGGTCGATCACGACGGGATCGCGGTCGGTGCCGAGCATGCGCGGCACCGAGTAGCCGTAGATGTCGGCGTCGACCACACCGACCGAGTAGCCCTGCGACGCGAGCGCGACGGCCAGGTTGACCGTGACGCTGCTCTTGCCGACGCCACCCTTGCCCGACGAGATGAGCAGTGGACGGGTCTTCGAACCCGGCTCGCTGAAGGGGACCTTGCGGCCCTCGGCGTGGCCGTGCGCCTGGCCCTGACCCGCGGTCGCACCGGGGTTGCCATGGAGCATGAGCCGCACTGCCTCGCGCTCCTGGTCGGTCATCACGGTGAAGTCGAGCGAGACGCCCGAGACGTCGGGGAGCGCGGTGAGCGCGGTGGTGACGCGGGTCTGGATCTCGTTGCGCAGCGGGCACCCGGCGACGGTGAGGGCGAACTGGATGGCCACCTGGCCGCCGTCGATGCGCACGTCGCGCACCATGCCGAGGTCGACGATCGAGCGACGGAGCTCGGGGTCCTCGACCGGACGGAGGGCATCGATGACTTGATCCTGGGTGGGCATGAGGACTCCGGGCGATCGAGGGCGGGTGGCGGGTGGGGGCAAGGGCGGGGCGTGCGTCGAATTACCACTACGCGCATAGGTAGAATACCGGCGTGCCCCGGAACCAGCCCAGCCCGAGCCAGATCCCGGTCATGACCGCCGGATCCGCGCCGACGGCGGCTGCCAAGGCGGCGAGCGCGGCGGCCGCGGTCTCGGCCGAACGGGATGCGGGTGCGTTCACGGCCACGGTGTCGGCGATCACGAACGCCTTCGGCGATCCCACGCGCCGGGGCATCTACCTGTTCGCCCGATCCGCCGCGCGCGGCGTCACCGCGGCGCAGGTCGCTGCCCAGTTCGGGCTGCACCCCAACGTCGCCCGGCACCACCTCGATCGCCTCGCCGCCGGCGGGTACCTCGAGGTCGCGGTCGAGCGGGCCGAGGGATCCGGCGCCGGGCGTCCGTCGAAGCACTACCGGGCTGCCACCGAGTCGCTGCCCGACGTGCCGGTGCGCAGCGACGACCTGGTGCTCACCCTGCTCGGCAAGGCGCTCGCGCTGCTGCCGCGAGCCGAGGCCGAGGCGATGGCCGAACAGGTGGGTCGCGACTACGGCGCCACGATGGCAGCCGGTCTCACCGGCAACGATCTCGCAGCCGGGCAACGGTCGCTGCGTTCCGCCCTCGCTGCCGTCGCCGACGCCCTCACTGCCCACGGGTTCGCGGCACACACCGACCAGCGCAACAACCAACTGCGCATCGTCAACAACCACTGCCCGTTCGGCGACGTGGCGATCGAGCACCCGGTCATCTGCGCCGTCGACCGCGGCATGGTGAAGGGGATGCTCGAGGCCTTGTACGGCGGTGACGCCCGGCCGTCGCTCGAGGCGTCGTTGCCCCAGGGCGACACCTTCTGCGCCACCGCCGTCTGACCCGGCTGCCCTGCCGAGGCGAGGCCATCTGTCGTGGTTGTTGTCGGCGCGCTACGGTTCGCGACCGGCGTCCACCGGACGGACGCCTCGTCGAAGGAGCAGTCGTGTCGCAGCAGGTTCGTGGAGTGGTGGCCCGTGGCAAGGGCCAGCCGGTGAGCATCGAGACGATCGTGATCCCCGATCCCGGACCGGGCGAGGCCGTCGTGCAGATCCAGGCGTGCGGCGTCTGCCACACCGACCTCCACTACCGCGAGGGTGGCATCAACGACGACTTCCCGTTCCTGCTCGGCCACGAGGCCGCCGGCATCGTCGAGTCGGTGGGCCCCGGCGTCACCGGCGTCGCCCCGGGCGACTACGTCATCCTCAACTGGCGCGCGGTGTGCGGCAACTGCCGCAGCTGTCTGAAGGGCAAGCCGCAGTACTGCTTCGCGACGTTCAACGCGACGCAGAAGATGACCCTCACCGACGGCACCGTGCTGTCGCCCGCGCTCGGCATCGGCGCGTTCGCCGAGAAGACGCTCGTGGCCGCCGGCCAGTGCACGAAGGTCGACCCGGCTGCACCGGCGACCGCGGCCGGCCTGCTCGGCTGCGGCGTGATGGCCGGCATCGGCGCGTCGATCAACACCGGTGGTGTGTCGAGGGGCGACTCGGTGGCCGTGTTCGGTTGCGGTGGTGTGGGTGACGCGGCGATCGCCGGGGCCCGCCTCGCCGGCGCCGGCACGATCATCGCGGTCGACCTCGACGATCGGAAGCTGGCATGGGCGAAGGACTTCGGTGCCACCCACACCTGCAACTCCGGCACGACCGATCCGGTCGAGTTCATCCGCAGCGTCACCAACGGCAACGGTGCCGACGTCTGCATCGAGGCCGTCGGCCACCCCGCCGTCTACCGACAGGCGTTCGCGGCTCGCGACCTGGCCGGCACCGTGGTGCTGGTGGGCGTGCCCCGTCCCGACATGACCCTCGAGCTGCCGTTCATCGAGGTGTTCGGCCGCGGTGGCCAGCTCAAGAGCAGCTGGTACGGCGACTGCCTGCCGAGCCGCGACTTCCCGATGCTCATCTCGCTGTACCTGCAGGGTCGCCTCGACCTCGACCGTTTCGTCTCCGAGACGATCACCCTCGACGACGTCGAGGAGGCGTTCCACAAGATGGAGCGCGGCGAGGTGCTGCGCAGCGTCGTCGTCATCTGACGCGAGGCCGACCCGGCGCAGGCGCTCGCAGAGGGACCGTCGAATCGCTGGCTACTGACGGAGCTGGGCGTACTCGATGATGCGGGTCATCACCGTGTCGTCGACCTTGTCGACCGCGCCGCAGTCGAACGGCGGTTGCGGGTCGTACTCGATCATCAGCTGGCACGCCTTCGCCGCCGTGTCGTCGTACAGCACCTCCACCAACCGCAGCGCCATGTCGATGCCGCTCGACACGCCGGCGGCGGTGATGATCCGCTCGGGCAGGTGCTCCACCACGCGCTGCGCGGTCGGGGTCGCGCCCTGTTCGGTCAGCATCGGGTAGACGCTCCAGTACGTGGTGGCGGTGAGGCCGGTGAGCAGTCCCGCCGCGGCGAGCACCAGCGAACCGGTGCACACCGACGTGGTGAACGTGGACGTGGAGTGGGCGGTGCGTACCCAGTCGAGCACCCGCTCGTCGGTCATCAGCGGCCGGGTACCGACGCCACCGGGGAACACCACGATGTCGGGGTGGGCCATCTCCTCGAACGTCGCGTCGACGGTGATGCCGAGGAACCCGTTCTCGCTGCGCACCTCGCCGCGCTGATGGCCGATGAAGGTGACGTCGATGTCGGGGATGCGCTGCAGCACCTCGTACGGGCCGATCGCGTCGAGGGCGGTGAAGCGGGGGAAGAGGGGGATCGCGACCTGCATGGTGGACGGGGTCCTTTCGTGTGCTGGGAGGGAATCAGGCGGCCGAACCGAAGCGTCGGCGGTAGTGGTCGGGTGCGACGCCGAGGCGGCGCAGGAACGAACGTCGCATCGTCTCGGCGGTGCCGAACCCACATCGGCGGGCCACGACAGCGACGGTGTCGGTGGTGTCCTCGAGCTGTCGCCGTGCGGCCTCCACGCGGATGCGTTCGACGTACTGGCCCGGTGCCTCGCCCACCTCGTCGGTGAACACCCGGGAGAAGTGGCGCGGGCTCATCGCCGCACGCGCGGCGAGCGCTGCGATGCGGTGGTCGGCGGCCGGATCGTCCTCGATCGCCTGCTGGGCGCCGCGAACCGACGACCGTTCGGCCCGGGGCATCCACACGGGCGCCGAGAACTGTGTCTGTCCGCCGGGGCGGCGCAGGAACATCACGAGCCACCGGGCCACGGTCTGGGCCACCTCGGTGCCGAGGTCGTCTTCGACCATGGCGAGGGCCATGTCGATGCCGGCGGTGACGCCGGCCGACGTCCACACGTCTCCCGAGCGCGTGAAGATCGGGTCGGGGTCGACGTCGAGTGCCGGGAACTCCTCGGCGAGTTGGTCGGCTCGGGCCCAGTGCGTCGTGACGCAGCGCCCGTCGAGCAGGCCCGCCTGTGCGGCGAGGAACGTACCGGTGCAGACCGTGCCCAGGCGTCGGGTGGTGGGCGCGGCCCGGCGCAGCCAGTCGACGAGCACCTCGTCGACTCGTGCCTCCTGCACCCCGACGCCGCCCGCCACCAGGATCGTGTCGAGCGGCGTGCGTTCGAACGACGCCACGTCGGGCAGGGGAGCGGTGCCGATCGAGAGGCCGCTCTCGGAGGTCACGGGCTCACCTGTCGACGACACGATGCGCACCTCGTACACGGGCGTTTCGTCGGGACGTTCGCTCTCCATCACCTGTCGCGCGCCGACGAACACCTCGAACGGCCCGACCACGTCGAGCACCTGGATGCCGGGGAACGCGACGATCACGACGGACCGGGTCCCTCCGCTGGGTCGGCGAGCTGGCATGGGGGCGAGTGTGCTCCGTGCCGGTGATGGCGTCAACGACAAGCACCCCACTGATCCGGCCACGGCCATCCGGCCGCGGTCGGCCGATCGGTCGGTCGGGCCAGAACATGCGACGAGGGGGCGCCCTCCGTACACTCGCTGACATGGATCTCCGAATCGGCGTCACCCAGTCCCCGCGCGAAGTCAGCGTCGAGCTGCCCGACGACACCGACAGCGCTGCACTGCGCGCGCAGGTCGATGCGGCGCTCACCGGCGCGGTCGACGTGCTGTGGCTGACCGACAAGAAGGGTCGTCAGGTCGCGGTGGCCGCCGCGAAGATCGCGTACGTGGAGATCGGCACCGCCGAGGGCGACCGAAAGATCGGCTTCGGGGGCTGAGGCGGCTCACCTGACGCTGCTCGACCGCCAACTGCTGTTCGTCACCGGCAAGGGTGGCGTCGGCAAGACCACCACTGCAGCCGCGCTCGCGGAGCTGGCGGCCAGCATGGGCAAGCGCACCCTCGTGTGCGAGATGGACGCCAAGGGCGCCCTCGCGGCGGCGTTCGACGTCACCGCACTCCGGTTCGAACCCACCGAGGTGGCGCCAGGGCTGCACGCGATGGAGATGAACACCGAGGACTCGCTGCGCGAGTACCTCCGTCTGTTCGTCCGGATCCCGTTCGTCGGCCGGATCGGTCCGCTCGCCCGCACGTTCGACTTCGTCGCCGATGCAGCGCCGGGTGTGAAGGAGATCCTGGCCGTCGGCAAGCTCTGCTACGAGGTCCGCGAGCGCCACTACGACCTCGTGGTGGTCGATGCCGAGTCGAGCGGCCACATCGTCGCCCAGATCGGCGCCCCGACCGCCATCCGGCAGCTCGTGCAGGTCGGCCTGGTGCGCGACCAGACGAACTGGATGATCGACGTCCTCGACGACCCGGCGCGGACCGGTCTGGTGATCGTCACCACCCCCGAGGAGATGCCGGTCACCGAGACGCTCGAACTGGTGCAACGGGTGCGCGCCGACACCGGGGTCGACATCGCCGCAGTGTTCGCCAACCGGGTGCTCCCAGCGCTGTTCTCCGAGCGCGAACGCGACGTGTTCGAGCGTGCGTCCACCGGGCCGGCGCGCGAGTTGCTCGTCGAGCGGATCGGCAAGGCGGTCGGCACGGTGCTCGACGCCTCGGCGCTCGTCGAGGCCAGGCGACGGGTGGGCGCCGGCCACCTCGACCGGCTGCGGGCCGACCTCGCCGACCGCCCCGGACCTGCCGGTCCCATCCCGCTGGTCATCGTGCCCGAGTTGTTCACCCGGGCGACGGGTCGGCGTGTGGTGACGTTGATGGCCCAGGCCATCGAGGACGAGCTGGTCTGACGTGGCGCGCCGTACAGGTACCGGGCGCAACCGGGCAGGGCTCGACGCGTTGCTGGCGTCGAAGGAGATGATCGTCGTGTGCGGCAGCGGCGGCACCGGCAAGACGACGGTGTCGGCCGCGCTGGGGGCGATCGCCGCGACGCGGCTCGGCGCTCGCGTGCTCGTGCTCACGGTCGATCCGGCGCGTCGGCTGGCGACGGCGCTCGGACTCGGCTCGCAGGGGCTCGGCGGGGACGGCGCCGCCGGTCACGAGGTCCAGGTCGACCCGGCGCTGCTGCGCGCCGCCGATCCCGGCGCCGACGCCACCGGCAGCGCAC
>JBILUM010000100.1:0-7089 GCA_044370995.1 Ilumatobacteraceae bacterium
GACCGCCGGGTCGGTCCCGACGAGGTCACCGAAGGCGACGATGCCGGCCGCGTTGATCACGCCGTCGAGGCGGCCCTGCGTGCCGAGGGCGCCGCGCACGATCGCGTCGCCGGCGTGGGAGTCGCGAAGATCGGCGACGATGTCGGGACCGTGGCGACCGGCGCCGAGCACCACGACGCCCCGTGAGCGGAGCTCGGCGGTGAGCGCAGACCCGAGTCCACCGGTGGCACCGACGACCACCACGACCACACCGTTGAGTTCACGCACGCAGGCATAGTGGCGCGTGGGTGCGCGACATTGGAAGTCGATGCCCGACACGCTGGGGTGACACCGCTCACGCCAACATGTCGTCATGACCGAACCGACCACCCGTCCCCTCGACGCGGACCAGGACCAGCGGCCGACGCAGCTCCACGAGCTCGGCTTCTACGGCCTCGCCGGGGCACCCCGGTCGCCGGCCGACCTGATCCAGGAGTGCCGCGACGGCGAGGCGCTCGGCCTCGGCACCGTCTTCCTCAGCGAGCGCTTCAACATCAAGGAGATCGCGACCATCAGCGGTGTCGCTGGCGCGGTCACCGATCGGCTGCGGATCGCGACGGGCGTCACCAACCACAACACCCGTCACCCCGTGGTCACCGCGAGCTACGCGACGACGATGCACCGGCTCACCGACGGCCGGTTCGTACTCGGCATCGGTCGGGGCATGGACCGCATGTTCGACGCGTTCGGACTCCCGCGCATCACCACCGCGCAGCTCGAGGACTTCGCCGGGTTGATGCGCCGCCTGTGGCACGGCGAGGTCGTCGTCGGCCACGACGGCCCGAGCGGCTCCTGGCCGGTGCTGGCGCTCGACCCCGACTTCCGCGAGGACATCCCGTTGCTGCTGAGCGCGTTCGGACCGCAGAGCCTGCGCCTCGCCGGCAGGGCCTTCGACGAGGTGCTGCTGCACACGTTCTTCACCGACGAGACCCTGCAGCGGTGCGTGCGCACGGTGAAGGGTGCTGCGGAGGAGGCCGGTCGCGACCCGGGCGACGTCATCGTGTGGAGCTGCTTCGCAGTCGTCGGTGACTGGTTGCCCGAGGACCTGCGGCTCAAGAAGACCGTCGGCCGGCTGGCCACCTACCTCCAGGCCTACGGCGATCTGATGGTCCGCACCAACGACTGGGATCCTGCGGTGCTGGCGCGGTTCCGCGCGGACCCGTTCGTGGCCGGCTTCCGCGGCGCCCTCGACGGCAAGGCCACGACCGCCGAGCTCGAGCACGTCGCGACGCTCATCCCCGACGAGTGGCTGGCGCCGGCGGCGACGGGGAGCCCCGAGCAGTGCGCCGCCGCCGTGGCGCACCAGCTCGACCTGGGCGCCGACGCCGTGATCCTGCACGGCGCGGCCCCGAGCGAGCTCGCGCCGGTGGTCGAGGCGTACCGGCGGCTCGGCCGCTGACCGCCCGGCGCTCCACGCGAGCCGTCGACAGGCCTGGACGGGATTGGCGCATCCGCCAGCGCTCTGACAAGGTGACCACGTGTTCCTCGCGCTGTCGGAGATGCGTCGCGCCAAAGTGCGGTTCGGGCTCCTCGCAGGAGCGGTCGGCCTCCTGGTGTTCCTCATCCTGTTCCAGCAGGCGTTGCTCACCGGACTCGTCAACCAGTTCATCGGTGCGCTGAAGAACCAGTCCGCCGACGTGCTCGTCTTCAACGCACAGGCCCGCAAGAACCTCGAAGGGTCGATCATCCTCCCCGACCAGGCGGCCGCGATCGCCGCGGTCGAGGGCGTGGACGTGGCGGCGCCGCTCGGCGAGGGCACGTTCACGGTGCTGGCCGGCGGCGAGGAGACGGACGCGGTGATCTTCGGCTACGAGCTCGGTGGACCGGGCGAGCCGACGACGCTGATCGAGGGCCGACTGCCCGAGGCCGGCGGTGAGGCCGTGGCCTCCAGCCGCAACGCCGCCGACGGATTCGACATCGGCGACACCGTCACCGTCGTGCCCAACCCGGGCGGCGCGGCCACGACGTTCACCGTGGTGGGCCTCGCGAGGGAGATCAACTACTCGGTCTCGCCGACGCTGTTCACCGACTTCGCCGGGTTCGAGACGGCGCGCCGTGCGGTGAACCCCGACGCCACCCAGGTGCTGCCGTCGGTGATGGCCGTGCGCGTCGTCCCCGGCGCTGATCCGGCCGAGGTGGCCGACGCGATCACCGCCGCGGTCGAGGGCACCGAGGGGCTCACCCGCCAGCAGGCAGTCGACGAGTCGCCCGGCGTCGCGAGCGTGCGGCAGAGCTTCTCGGTGATCCTGCTGCTCTTCTATCTCGTCGTGCCGCTCGTGACCGGTCTGTTCTTCCTGATCGTCACGTTCCAGAAGGCGGGTGCGCTCACGCTGCTGCGCGCCATCGGCTCGCCGGCGGGTCCGCTCGTGCGTTCGCTGCTCATCCAGGTGGTGGCGGTCGTGCTGTCCGGGGCCGTGCTGGCGACGGGGCTGTTCTGGCTCGCGTCGCTCGGTGGCGGTGGCGGTCTCGGCATCACGGTCGAACCGATGCCGGTGATCACCACCACGCTCGTGGTGCTCGTGCTCGCGCTGCTCACGTCGCTCGCCGCCGTCCGCCGCGTGCTGCGCATCGACCCGATCGCCGCCACGACCGGCGCGGGGGTGCAGGTCTGATGAACCTCGCGCTCACCGAACTCCGCCGCCGGCCGAGCCGGTTCACGGTCGCCACCGTGGTGCTCACGTTCCTCAGCCTGCTGTTGCTGCTGCTGGGTGGCCTGCTCGACGGTCTGTACCTCGGCTCGACCGGTGCGATCCGCGCCCAGCAGGCCGACGTGATCGTCTACTCCGACAGCGCCCGCGACTCGTTCCTGCGCAGCCGGATCACACCCGACATGCGCGAGGTGGTCGAGGGTGTCGACGGGGTGACCGAGGTCGGCGGGCTCGGGTTCACGCTGCTCGGCGCGACCGTGCCCGGCGAGAGCGACCTGGCCGACGTCGCGGTCGCGGGCTACGAGCTCGCACCGTCCGGTGTCCCTGCGCCGCCGCCCGACGGCCACGCCTGGGCCGACGATCGCCTGCGTGACGCAGGCGTCGCGATCGGTGACACCCTGCTCGTCGGACCGGCGGCGACGCCGATCGTGGTCGACGGTTGGGTGGAGGACACCAACTACCTCCTCCAGGGCGGGTTGTGGGTCACGCTCGACACCTGGCGTGCCGTGCAGAACGCGAATCGTCCCGACGCCTTCCTCGCCGACGGCGTCGTCCAGGTGCTCGTCGTCCGGGGCGAGGGCGACATCGGTCCGGCGATCGACGCCGCCACCGGATCCACCTCGTCGCTCACCCGCGACGAGGCGGTGAACGCACTGCCCGGCGTGAAGGAACAGCGCAGCACCTTCAACGCGATCATCTACAGCACGCTCGCCGTCGTGCTCGCCGTGGTCGGGCTGTTCTTCTCGCTGCTCACGCTCGAACGCACCGGTCTGTACGGCGTGCTCAAGGCGATCGGCGCGTCGACCCGTCGCCTGTTCGTCGGCGTCGTGCTGCAGGCGGTCGTGGTCGCGGTGATCGCGTTCGTGATCGGTGGTGCGCTCGCCACGCTCGCCGACCGGGCGCTGCCCGCCGAAGTTCCGCTGCAGCTCACCACCGGCCGCTACGTGTTCACCTTCGTCGCCCTCATCGTCGCCGCGGTGCTCGGCAGCGCCGTGTCGCTCCGCCGTGTCACCCGCATCGATCCTGCCTCAGCCATCGGGAGTGCCGCATGAGCTCGTCCAACCCGTCCGATTCGTCCGCCCCGTCGGGCACCGCCGTCGTCGCCACCGCACCAGCGCTGCGGCTCGACGGCGTCCGCAAGGTGTACGGCACCGGCGAGAACGCGATCGTCGCCGTCGACCATGCGTCGCTCACGGTCGGTGGCGGCGAGATCGTCGCCCTCCTCGGCCCGTCGGGGTCGGGCAAGACGACACTGCTGTCGATCGCCGGTGGTCTCCTCGCCGCCACCGAGGGCAAGGTGGTGGTGGGCGGCGAGGACATCAGCGGCCACTCCCCGCGGGAGCTCACCGAGTTCCGCCGTTCGAAGGTCGGCTTCGTGTTCCAGTCGGTCAACCTGGTGCCGTTCCTCACGGCCGAGGAGAACCTGCTGGTGGTGTCCGAGCTCGCCGGCGCCCGGGGTGCCGCTCGCAAACAGGCCAGGACACGTGCGAAGGAGCTGTTGGCCGAGCTCGGGCTGTCGCACCGCGCCGGCAACCTGCCCGCCCAGTTGAGCGGTGGCGAGCGCCAGCGTGTGGCCATCGGTCGGGCGCTGTTCAACAGCCCGGCGCTCGTGCTGTTCGACGAGCCGACCTCGGCGCTCGACACCAAGATCGGCGAGCAGGTGATGGAGCTGATCCAGGCGGAGATGCGGTCGCGCGGCACCGCTGCGGTGATCGTCACCCACGACACGCGCATGACCCACTACGCCGATCGCACCGTGCGGATCGTCGACGGCGTGCTCGGTCTCGCCGACGCTGCCGGCGACGTTTCCGGCGACCACTGACCTCGCCGCCTCCTTCGCCGGACGGCGGGCCGTGCTCAGCGGGCGCGCATGCGGTTGTTGCGTGCGTTGTGCTCGACCTCGGCGAGCCCCAGTGCCTCCATCAGGGTCCATCTGGACATCGACGAGCGCCCCTGTCAACCGGCCTGCGCCGGCGGTCGGCGCGATCGGACCGTCGCTGCGGACGCTCCGCTACGGTGCGGCCATGAGCCCCTGGGAACAACTCGTCGCCGGTGTGGAGCTGCCGTTCCACCCGGACCTGGTCGTGCCGGAGCTGCACGAGGTGCGACTGCCGATCCCGCAGCCCCCTGCCGTCGGCGACGTGGCCGCCGCAGCGCACGACCGCGTGGTCGGTGCGCTGGCCGGTTCGATCACCCCGGGCATGACCGTCGCGGTCGGCGGCGGCAGCCGTGGCCTCACCGACCGGGTCGGGCTGATGCGGGGCACGATCAGCGGCCTGCGCGCACTGGGCGCCGAGCCGTTCGTCGTGCCGGCGATGGGCAGCCACGGTGGCGCCACGGCCGAGGGGCAACGGAAGATGCTCGAGTCGCTGGGCATGACCGAGGAGGCGGTCGGCGCCGAGATCCGGGCGACGATGGAGACCGTCGAGGTCGCGCGCACCTCGGGTGGCATGCCGATCTATCTCGACCGCCACGCGGCATCGGCCGATCGCATCCTGCCCGTCAACCGCGTGAAGCCGCACACCTGCTTCAAGGGCCCGATCGAGAGCGGCTGCACGAAGATGGCCGTGGTCGGCTTCGGCAAGCAGCCCGGCGCCGCGCAGATCCACTCGTGCGGACCGGTGGAGATGCGCGACCGTCTGCTCGATGGCATCGCCGCGCTGCGCAGCACCGGGCGCCTGCTCGGCGGCGTCGCCTCCATCGAATCGGTCAGCGGCGACGTCGTGCGGATCGAGGCGCTCACCGGCGACGAGGTGGGCGGCGACGCCGAGCGCGAGCTCACCGAGTTCGCCCGCGGGCTCGTGCCGCCGTTGCCGTTTGCCGAGATCGACGTCCTCGTGATCGAACACGGCGGCAAGGACATCAGCGGCACGACGATGGACCCCAACGTCACGGGCCGGTTCTGGGTGCACGGCCTGCCCGACGGCGAGTCGCCGACGGTGTCGACGATCGTCCTGCTCGGCATCACCCCCGTGTCGGGCGGCAACGTCCTCGGCATCGGATTCGCCGACTTCATCCCGGTCTCGGTCGCCGAGCAGATCGACTTCGCCAAGACGTACATCAACTGCTTCACCGCGGGGCCGAGTGGGGTGCGACGCAGCCGGATGCCGATGGTGCTGCCCACGGAGCAGGACTGCATCAAGGCGGCGGTCAGCATGTGCGGCAAGGGACTCGACGAACCCAAGCGGGTCGTGCGCATCACGAACACCCTGCACCTCACGTCCTGCTGGGTGAGCGACGCGCTCCTGGCCGAACTCCCGGCGGGCGTCGAGCGCGTCTGACACCTCCCCGCGAGCGACCCCCACCGGGGCCCGCGGGGCAGGCGAAGCTCAAGCGAGCGGCATCGCCGACCGATGATCCACGTGTGATCGCGGAGACATTCATCTGGCGCGCAGCCGACGGGTGGTCGCCCGCTGCCCCCGCCCCGGACGACCGGGCGTCGCTCGTGCTGCTCATGGGCGATCGGGGCGTGATCGACACCGCGGCTGAGCTGGGCCTCGACCCACTGGGCGAACTCGCCCCGGTGTGGGACGGTCACGGCCTGCTCGGCTGGTCGACCGACGGACAGGCGATCGGTGGCGTCGTCCACGACGACGCTCTGGTCGCGACGGTGGTCCGCTTCGACTCGACGAGGGTGCGTTCGGCCACCGCTGCGCTGCGGACGGCGGGGTCGGCACGTCGTGCCGGGCGCGACGTCGCGGAGACGCTGGCGGAGGCGGAGGCGGACCTGCGCGTCGTGGTGGTGGCGGCCGACGGCGTGCTGCTGAACGGGTCGGCGATCGCCGCCGGCATCACCGACGTGCTCCCCGACGTACAGGTGATCGGTGTGCTCGCCGCCGACGGGTCGCGCTACGAGCGGGCCTGGACCCTCGTGTCGGGCGCTGCCGAGTCCGGACACGTCTGCGCGGTCGGTCTCTACGGCGACCAGCTCGAGATCGCCCACGGTGCTGGCGCCGGCTGGACACCGGTCGGGCCCGAACGGCTCGTGACCAAGACGATCGGCAACGTGATCCACGAGCTCGACGGGCAGACCGCGACCGAGCGCTACTGCGACTACCTCGGCCCACTCGCGGACGACCTCGTGGCGAACAGTTCGATGCTGCCGATGGAGGTCCGCGACCTCGACGACCACGTGACCGTACGATCGCCGCGACGGTTCCACGCCGACGGGTCGGTCGCGATGTCGGGCGACGTCCCCCAGGGGGCCACGGTCCGCCTGCTGCGTGCGTCGCCTGCCGACCTCGCCCACGACGCCGCCCTCGCGGCGAAGGCCGCACACCTCGACGACGCAGGGCTCTGCCTCGTGGTGAGCGCCGCCGGCCGTCGCCGTGTGCTCGGCCAACGCGCCGAGGACGAACTCGACGCCGTGATCGCCGCGATGTCGCCCGCGACCCCGGTGGTT
>JBILUM010000101.1:0-7086 GCA_044370995.1 Ilumatobacteraceae bacterium
TGTTCGGAGTTTATAGATCAATCTATTTAAAATGCAACCCCCGCCCTCGCTTTGGCCAGGAGGGCAACGCTGCCGATTGGATAGAGTTGTCTACAGCCATGGCGAACGAGAGGAACCCGATGTCCAAGGAACAGCCGCGAAGCGGCCGCGCTGATGCCACGCGTGAACGATTGTTGGTGGCGACGGAGGAACTCCTGGCGGCACGTGGCGCGCACGGGGCAGGGCTGAACGAGGTCTGCGCCCGCAGCGGCGTGGCCTACGGGTCCCTGTATCACCAGTTCCCGGAGGGGAAGAACCAGCTCGTCGCAGCCTCGGTGCGACGTTCGGGTGGGCTGACCGGAGACCTGCTCGACGCCGTCCTGGAGCAACTCCCACTCGCCGACGCCGTCGACGCGATGTTCACCAACGGCGTCACCATCCTCGAGGGTACGCACTTCGAGCGGGGCTGTCCGATCGGCACACCGGCGGCCAGCGGTGACGACGATGACCTGCGCACGGCCGCGGCCGAAGTGTTCACGCGGTGGTCCAAGGCGATCTCTCGAGCGGCACGCCGCGAGGGCCGCAGTCCGCGGGCGGCCGACGACCTCGGCACCGTCCTGGTCTCCCTGTACGAAGGTGCTCTGCTGGTCGCACGGACCGAGAAGTCCGCCAGGCCGATGCGGTCGGCGGCAGCGGCCGCGGGCCGACTGGTAGCAGGGTGACCGCTCGACGGGAGGCTGTCGAGAGACTGGTCACCATCGGCCCCGTGACCTTCTTCCGGAGCCGCTTGCCATTGGGACCGAAGCCCAGGTCCACCGAGGCGATCCAGCGCTCGACCTCCACGCCACTCCCGGGTCGCGTGTCGTCGCTCCGATAGATCGATCCCTCGCCGTGCGGGCTGTCGTTCGTCTTCCTCGGCATGGCAGGAACCCTTCGCTCGACGTGCCGTCAGGTGAGACACCCAGATGGCTCCCACGATGGCTCCGAAAAAGCGAAGGGCCCCTGGTCCGGCTGCATTCGCAGGTCCGTGACCAGGGGCTTTGTGGTCGGGGTGGGGAGATTTGAACTCCCGGCCTCCACGTCCCGAACGTGGCGCGCTAACCAAGCTGCGCTACACCCCGATAGGTGCGACTGCGAATCTATCCGGCAGTGGCGGGTTCTTCCTCCGTCGAATCCGCTCCTGCGGGATCTGCCTCGGCGGCGGCGTCGTCGGCCGCCTCGATGGCCGTCTCGTCCACCGTCCCGTCTGCTGGGGCCGGCGGGTGGAGGATCGCGTCGACGGCCCGCTGCAGGGTGAGTGCGTCGAGCGGCTTGATCACCCAGCCGTCGGCTGCGCTGCGCTTGGCGAGGTGCAGGTCGGCACGCCGGTCGAGCAGCATCAGCACGGGCACGCGGGGCAGGAGCCCGGCGCTCTCGTCGAGCCGGAGCGCCATCGTGACGGCCATGCCGCCCATCGAACCGATCTGGAGGTCGAGGATCGCGAGATCCGGGGTGCGTCGGCCGATCACGCCCGCCACGTCGCGGCCGTTGCGGCAGACGGTGAAGGAGGTGTCGGGACCGGAGAGGGCCGCGGTGACCTCGTCGAGGACGAAGTCGGCGTCGGTGGCGACGAGGATGTGCACGACCGGGAGGTTATCCCGTGGGCCGGTCGGGTCCGAAGAGCAGACGACGGATCTCGTGGAGACCGGCCACGTCGTGCACGTCGCCCGGGAGCATCGGCACCCAGCACACCGGCGCGGGAGCGACGTCGTCGACCAGCGGCGCCAACTGGTCGTGTTCGGCCGCGGCGATGGCGGCCAGCTCGTCGTGGTTGGCCCACAGGGCCGCGAGCACCGGGTCGTCGGCATCGCGGGCGACGGTCGGGGCGGGGGCGCCGAACGTGGGTGTCGACCGGTTGACCACCAGCGCCGACACGCCGAGGCCGGCCTCGTCGAGTCGGGCGGCGAAGTAGCGCGCCTCGTCGATCGTGTCGCGCTTGGGGGCGGCGACGAGGACGTAGCGCGTGGCGTCGGAGCGCAGCAGGGCCATCACGGCATCGGCCCGGTCGCGGAAGCCGGTCTCCATCCCGTCGAACGCCTGGAAGAAGGCGATGGCATCGGCGAGCACGTCACCACCGACCACCTTGCCGATCGTGCGCAGCACGGGCTGGGCGGCGACGTTGAGCACCTTGAGGCCCCGACGCGTCGGCATCATCATCAGCTTGAACAGCGGGTGGTCGAGGAACCGGGCGAGCGTGCCCGGCGCCTCGAGGAAGTCGAGTGCGTTGCGGGTGGGCGGGGTGTCGACGATCACCACGTCGAAGCGAGGGTCGTCGTGGAGCGCGTGGAGCCGCTCGGCCGCCATGTACTCCTGCGTGCCGCTCAGGGCGCCGGCGATGTTGCGGTAGAAGCGGTTGGTGAGGATCCGCTCGGCCTGTTCGGGGCTGGGGGCGTTGGCCCGCACCAGCCCGTCGAAGGTGGCGGCCGTGTCGAGCATCATCGCCCACAGTTCGCCGGGGGCGTCGACGTCGAGTCGTGACGGGTCGTTCGTCAGTCCGCCGGCCAGGCCGAGCGCGTCGGCGAGACGTTTGGCCGGATCGATGGTGACGACCACGACGCGGCGGCCGTCGCCTGCCAGCTGCAGACCGAGCACCGCCGCCGTGGTGGTCTTGCCGACGCCACCGGATCCGCAGCAGACGACCACCTCGGCCGCGGCGAGGGCCGCCGACAACGCTGCCGCGGTCGCCACCGATTCGGCCTCAGCACCGGAGCGGGCGGGTGTCCGACGGGCCATCACAGGCCTGCCGCGAGCCGGGCGACGTCGTCGCGGGTGATGCCGGCGGTCACGACGTGCGGCAGGTGGATCTGGTCGATCGCGAGCGCGTCGGACAGCCGCTCGATCTCGCGCCGGTGCATGGCCCGCCGTGCGTTGCGGAACGCCGCCGCGGCGGCCAGCGCCGGGTCGGTGCCGTCCGGGATCGTCAGGTCGCCGTCGCCGCCGTCGACGCCGTTCACCACCACCGGCCCGAGCTGCACGCCGACCTGCTCCTCGAGCGCGTAGGCGGTCTCGACGAGTTCGTTGACCGGGGTGGTCTCGGGCAGGGTGACGAGCACGACCTGACAGCGGTCGGGATCGCCGAGCATCTCGAGCACCTCGAGCGCCTGGGTGCGGATCGGCCCGCCACGCACCGTGTCGAGCAGGCCACGGGCCGACAGCAGGAACGTGATCGCATGACCGGCCGCGGGGCCGTCGACCACGATCAGGTCGTGGTCGCCGCTGCGTTCGAGCGACTTGAGCTTGCCGAGGACCACGATGTCGTCGATGCCGGGCGCGGCCGTGGACACCACGTCGATGATGCCGCTCGCCGCGAGCCGCTTGGCGACCCGCTTGAGCCCGTGGGTCTCGAGGTACTCGGCGAGCGCGTCAGGAGCGGTGAGCGACAGGTGCGGCACATCGCCCACGAGGTCGGCGAGCGTGGGCTTGCCGTCGAGGTCGACGGCGAGGACGCGAAGTCCGGCATCGGCTGCTGCACGCGCCAGAACTGCCGTTACCGTGGTCTTCCCGACGCCACCCTTGCCGGCCACGACGACCAAGCGGGTGGTGCTGAGGAACTCTCGTGGATTCAGGCGCTTCGGAGGCACTTGTGCGCAGACTAGTCATCGCCCTGCTCGGCGGCCCCCTCGTGGCGCTCGCCGGTCTGGCCTCCGGTGCGGCCGTCGCCAGTTCGAGCCCCGATTCGACCGTGCCGTCCGTGCCGACCAGCTCCGACGGCAGTTCCGACGTGAGCGTCGAGGCCACCGACGATGCGCTCGCCCCGGTCGACGTGCTGCAGGTCACCGGACTGTTCAACGGCATCGTGATCCAGGCCATCGACGACGCGATCGAGCGTGCCGCCGACGACGGGTCGCAGGCGCTGATCCTGCAGGTCAACTCCGGTGGTTCGATCGCCTCGCCCGACGAGATGACCGGCCTCATCCAGCGCGTCGCCGACTCGCCCGTGCCGATCGGCATCTGGGTCGGGCCGTCGGGCAGCGCCCGCCTCTACGGCATGCCCGCCCAGCTCATGGGTGTCGCCGACGTCACGGCGATGGTGAGCGGCAGCCGCATCGGCCACACCGGCCGGCTGGTCGAGCTCGAGGGCGCGACCGTCGACTTCGGTGCTGCCGCCGATCGGCTCCGGTCGGGCTCGCTGTCGTTCCAGGACGCCCGGACGCTCGGTGCGCTGAAGCTCGACACGCCCGACGTGGGCGTGCCCACCATTCGAAACATGGTGGCCGCCATGGACGGTGTCACCGTCGACGGGGTCGTGCTCGACACCGTGAGCGAGGGCGTCAACGACGAGGGCGGCTCCGAGTTGCAGGCCACGCTCGTGCGGTTCTCGAAGCTCGGCCTGCTCGACCAGCTCATGCACACCGTCGCCAGCCCGCCGGTGGCCTATCTCATGCTGCTCATCGGCCTGTCGTTGCTGGTGTTCGAGTTCTTCACCGCCGGCGTCGGCGTGGCCGGTGTGGTCGGCGCCGTCTGCGCATTCCTCGGGTGCTTCGGTCTGGCCGAGCTGCCCGCGCGGGGCTGGGCCGTGGCCCTGCTCGTGCTCGCGTTCGCCGCGTTCGCGATCGACGTGCAGGTGGGCATCCCACGGTTCTGGACCGGTGTCGGCGTCGTGCTCGTCACCGCCGGCAGCCTCGTGCTGTACGAACCGCTCCCGGGCACGAGCATGGGCGTCGGGTGGCTCACGATGCTCGTCGGCATCGGCGGCACGATGCTCACCTTCATCGTCGGCATGCCGTCGATGACCCGCACGCGGTTCGCGACGCCCACGATCGGGCGCGAATGGATGATCGGCGAGATGGGAACGGCCGTGGGCGAGATCGCGCCCGAGGGCGTGGTCACGGTCGCCAACGCCCGCTGGCGGGCGCGCACCAACCGGGCGACACCCGTTCCCGCCGGGGCCGAGGTGCGCGTGGTCGCGATCGACGGGGTGACCCTCGAGGTCGAACCCGCCGAGGGCGGTGCCCGCGACTACCGCGAGCGTCGGCCGTCGACCGGCGAGCAGGGTCAGATCTCCCAGCTCACGCCGTCAGAGACCGTCAGCGCCGACTGATGTTCGCCGGCTCGAACCGGGCGATCCGCCCCTGCTGATGGGGGCCGCAGCGCTGTCGAGACAGGGGTCCGGGCCGGGGTCGCTTCACGGGTCGAGGCAGCGGCCGGGGTGTGACCGATGCATCACGATTCGGGAGGTTCCCGTCCATTGTGCGGGTTGTGTGGAGCCACCTAGGGTGGGCCTCGAAAGGGGTGTGTCCCGTGGCGCTGCGTCGCGACGAACAGTACGACGGCTTCGACTGGCAGCGATCGGCTGCGTGCCGGGGCGAGCACGCGGTCAACTTCTTCCCGCCGACGCATTTCGAACGCAAGGATCTGCGCCTCGCCCGCGAGCGGGTGGCGAAGGCAATCTGTCGGTCGTGTCCCGTCGCTGTCGAGTGCCTCGAGTACGCGATCTCGTCGCGAGAACCCCACGGTGTGTGGGGTGGCCTGAACGAGGTGGAGCGGCGTCAGCTGATCGAGCGGCGCACGATGAGCGGCGGTGCCGAACCTGCCGCCCCGGCCACCGACCCGGCACCCGCCCCTGCGGCGACGGCCGATCCGCCGCGCGACGGGTCGTCGCGTGAGCAGCGTGCCGGCACCTCGCGCGGTCGCGGTCGATAAGCGCACCTGGGTCCAGGGTCGCCCGGCTGCCTACAGCACCGCGGGCTCGGGCCTCCCGGTCGTGTTCCTGCACGGGTGGGCGCTCGGCCAGCACACCTATCGCGACGTCATCGAGCGCATCGCCGCGGAGGGTGTCCGCGTCATCGCCCCGTCGATGCCGGGCTTCGGCGACACCGGCGAGCTGCCGAACGCGTCGTTCTCGCTGAGCGGCTACGCCGCCTGGGTCGCTGATCTGCTCGACGCGCTCGAGATCGACGAACCGGCGGTGCTCGTCGGCCACTCCTTCGGCGGTGGGGTGGCCACTCGGTTCGCGCACGACCACCCGCAGCGCACCCGCTCGCTCGTGCTGGTGAACTCCGTCGGCGGGTCGTCGTGGCGCAGCGGCAACACGTTGCGCTCGATCACCGAGCGTCCGCTGTGGGACTGGGGCCTGCACTTCCCCGCCGACGTGTGGCCCATCCGGCAGGCCACACGCGTGCTGCCCGTGATCGCGGAGGACCTGCTGCCCAACCTCATCCGGCATCCGCGCGCGCTGGTGAAGGTCGCCAACCTGGCGCGGCGCGCCGACCTGCGCGCCGAGCTCGAGGCGATGCGCGACCAGGGGACGCCGATCACGATCATCTGGGCGAGCCGCGACGGGGTGATCCCGCGCGAGTCGTTCGAGGCGCTGTGCGTGGCGAGCGGGGTGCAGGGCACCGTGGTCGACGGGAGCCACAGCTGGTTGCTGGCCGACCCCGACCTGTTCGGCGAGGTCATCACGAACGACATGTCGATCGCGAAGGCCGCGCGGGCGATGGAGGCCGACGCGCCCACCGAGCGCCGGCGGGGCATCCGCCGCGTCCCGTCGCTCAGCCGGGCAGCCGCGGACCGCCGATCCGCAGATCGCCGCGCCGACGGGTGATGCCGCGGGCATCGAGCTCGTTGGCGAGCGGCAGTGCGTACTTGCGGCTGATGCCGAGGGCGTCGCGCAGCTGCGACATCGTGATGCCGTCGGGTTGGCCGGCGAGCAGGGTCGCCGCCATCCGCGCCGCGGTGTCGACCGCGTCGGGGTGGAACACGATGCCGTCGCGCTCGACGAGCAGCCCGCGGCGGATGAGCTCGCGCAACGTGGCGCGGTCGACGCCGGTCGGCTCGTCGGGCGAGGTGCCGCCGGCCCGGAGTGCCGCGAGCACCGGGTGGTCGGCGAGCTCGTCCTTCGCATCGGCCGGGAGGGCGTGGCCGGCGTCGATGCGGACATCGGTGAACGTCGCCAACACGGCACGTTCGCGCTCGTCGAGCGTGGCGAGGTCGAGGCCGAGTGGGCCGGCGGTGGCGATCCGCTCGTGCAGCGCCGTGTCGATCGCGGCCAGTGCCGTTGGTGCGACCACCCAGCGGTCGAGGGTGGGGGCGATGCGCCGGCCGGTCCAGGCTTCGAGGTCGTCGACG
>JBILUM010000102.1:0-7080 GCA_044370995.1 Ilumatobacteraceae bacterium
GCACCATCCTCGCCAAGATCGATCAGCTGCAGGGCCGATGACCGACCCCGAACGCTCGGTGTTCCCCGAGGGGTGGGCGGTCCGACCGGCCGGAGCCGACGACACGCTGCAACTCGCCACGCTCGAGATCGAGGCACGCGCCGCCCTGGTCGACGCACGCGGGGGAGCGGCGCTCCTCGCCGAGCAACCGGCCGTCGTCGACTGGGCGATGCTGCTCACCGACGGTGTGCATCGCGTGTGGGTCGCCACGATCGACGACGTGGTCGTCGGCTACCTCCAGCTCCGGCACACGGCCGGTGAACCCACCGGGGTGGTCGTCCAGGTGTACGTGGCACCCGAGGCCCGCGAGGTCGGCTTCGGCGACGTGCTGCTCGCCGAGGCGATCGGTGCGATCCGCTCGAGCGGTGGCGTGTGCATCGAGTCGTTCGCCCTGCCGGGCGACCGCGACACGAAGAACCTCTACGAACGAGCGGGCGTCACCGCCCGCAAGATCATCGTCTCGAAGCGGTTCGACCGCTGATCCTCAGCGGCCCTTCCACTGCGGGGCGCGCTTTTCGATGAACGCGGTGAGGCCCTCCTTGATGTCCTCGGAGGACATCACCTTGCCCATCGCCTCGTTCGTCATCTGCTTGAGCGTGTCGTCGTCGGCGTACGCGGCGGCGAGGACGACCTTGCGGCTCTCCCACACGGCCATCGGTGCCGCAGCCGTGATCTGGGCGGCGAGCGCCATCGCGGCCTCGAACGCCTGGCCGGGCTCGACGAGCCGGCTGACGAGCCCGAGCTCGTAGGCCCGGGTCGCCGGCAGGGGCTCGCCCGTGAGGATCATCTCCATCGCGGGGGCCTGACCGATCGCACGCGGGAGACGGAAGAGCCCACCGGCGCCGGCGATCAGGTTGCGCTTCACCTCGGCCAGGCCGAACGCCGACCGGGTGGTGGCGACGACGAGATCGGCGGCGAGGACGATCTCGCACCCGCCGGCAGTGGCGAGGCCGTCGACGGCGACGATGATCGGCTTGGTGCGCTCGCGGTAGACGAAGCCCGCGAAGCCACCCTTGCGGGTGTTGAGCCCGCCGGCCTGCCCGGAGTTGATCGCCTTCAGGTCGGCGCCGGCGCAGAACACCGGCTTCTCCTGGCCCTCGGTGTTGGCGCGCAGCACGCCCACCCACACCTCGGGATCGGCCTCGAGTTGATCGATGGCGGCTTCGACGCCGGAGGCGACGTCACCGTTCACCGCATTGCGGGCATCGGGGCGGTTCAGCGTGATGACGCCGACACGGCCGTGGACCTCGTACTGCACGATGTCTGACATGTCGGCGAGGTTAGGGGTGGTCGCCTCGGGGCGACGAACCCGCAGCGTCGCTCAGGCCTCGTCGGCCACGGGCGCGTCCTCGACAGCAGGCGCGTCCTTGGTCGCCGCCGCGTCAGCGATGGGAGCCTCCTCAGCAGCCGGCGCCTCCTCTGCCGCAGGTGCTTCGGCAGCGGCTGGTTCCTCGGCGAAGGCCGTGGCGAATGCGTCGCCGGCGGGCGCAGCGGCCGGAGCGGCTGTCGCATCCTTCGCAGCGGGCGGTGCCGGCGGGCGAGGAGCTGCCTTCTTGGCGGGCGCGCCGGGCTTGGTGGGACGCAGCGGCTTGGGAGCCGTTGCACCCTGCTTCACCTCGACGCCGAACAGCGCGGCCACCTGCGGCAGCAGCGGGGCGAGACGCTTCACCGTCGACAGCAGTTCGTCGCTCGGCTGCTCGGGCTTCGCGGTCGGCTGCACCATGGCGCGCACCGGCGAGAACGCGGCGGCCTCGAGCAGCGCCGACCAGCGATCGCTGAGTGAGTCGGCCGTGAGCGACGCGGTCGCCGCATCGGCGAGCTTCTTCGCGATCTCGGCCGGGAACCGCACGCCCGCCTTGGGCGGCTGCGACGAGAGCTTGAGCGCTCGGATGACTCGACCGACACCGATGGCGGCGTCGATGTCGCCGTACCACAGCTGGAGTTCCTTCTCCTGCTTGGCGACGAGTGCCTGCTTGAGCTCCTCGGCGATCCCGCGCGTGGTCTCGTCGCGAGCGACCATCGGGTCGTCGCCGGCAGCCACCACGCTGCGCAGGTCGCGCAGGTCGAGCTCCTCGAGGTCGGCCTTGGCGGCATCCGCGCGGTCGAGCCATTCGGCGACGCGCAGCTTGGGCAGCAGCTGCTCGGCCATCGACAGCAGACCTGCGGCGGGGATCTCTTCCTTGCCCTCGCTCTTCAGGCGGGCGTTCTGCTCCTGCACCGCGAGGCGCACGGCCGGGATGCCTCCCTGCAGGGCGCGCTCAGCGACGGCGCGCTGCTCCTCGGGCAGATCTGCCAGCACCGTGTTGCGGTGGGCGCGGCCGGGCTTGAGACGCTTCGCCTTCGGGCGCTGCGGCAGCTCGGGCGGCGGGGTGAAGTTGGGACGACCGCGGCGCTCGGGACGCGGGCCACGGCGCTCGCCGTCGCCCTCGCCGCGGTCACGGTCGCCACGAGGACGGTCGCCGCGCTCGCGCGTCGCGAGCTGCTGGGTGACCGCCTCGAACGGCTTCGTGCTCGGCATGAGCTCGAGCAGTCCGGTACGTGCGGTCTTGCCCTTCGGGTCGGTGACGGAGACGATCGTCATGCCGTCGAGCTCCATCTCCGCCTCAGCGCGCAGCACCTGACCGGTGGCTGCGTTGGCGGGCAGGAGGGCGCCGTCGAGCACACCCTTCGGCTCGCGGGCACCCGCCTTGCGCCAGGTCCACGACCCGTCCGGGCGCGCGCTGGTGAGTTCGATGTCGATCCGTCGGGACATAAGTCACCACGGTATCCGGCGAGCCGATGGTTCTGCACGATCGCTCGCGTCTGGGTACGTTCTCGGGGTGCCCATCTACGCCCTCGGCGACCTCGAGCCCACGATCCACCCCGACGCGTTCGTCCACCCCGACGCCGTGATCATCGGCGACGTGCGCATCGGGGCCAACAGTTCGATCTGGCCCGGCGCTGTCCTGCGCGGCGACGACGGCTACATCTCGATCGGCGAGCGCACCTCGATCCAGGACAACTGCGTGCTCCACACGACGCCGCTGTGGCCGACGATCGTGGGCGACGACTGTGTGGTCGGCCACATCGTGCACCTCGAGGGGTGCACCATCGAACGAGGCTGCCTCATCGGCAACGGCTCGATCGTGCTGCACCGGGTGATCGTGCGCACGGGAGCGATCGTCGCGGCCAACGCAGTCGTGCTGAGCGACGCAGAAGTACCGTCGGGTGCCATCGCCGTCGGTATCCCCGCGACCATCAAGGCGGGCAGGGCGAGGCAGGAGGACATCGACAACGGTGTCGCCAGTTACCTCCACCGCACCGCGCGATACCAGCGCGAACTCCGGCGGATCGACTGATGCTCGCGCTCGTGGTCGACGTCCCGGAGTCGGACGCAGAGCTCGCGTCCGACGCGTTGTGGGGCCTCGGCGTGGTGGCGGTCGAGGAACGTCGTGGCGCTCCAGGTCGGGTCGAGCTGTGGACGTCGCTCGGTGACGATCGTGCGATCGTCCTCGACGCCGTGGCCGGCTTCCGCGAGCACTGGGAGTCGAGGCTCGAGGAGATCGACGAGACCGTCGCCGACACCTGGCGCGACCACGCGGCGCCCACCTGGGTCGACGACGACCTGGTGATCTGTCCGGCATGGGTCGAGGCCTCGTTCCCCGAGGGCGTCACCGTGCTCACGATCGAGCCCGGTTCCACGTTCGGCATGGGCGATCATCCGACGACGTTGCTGTCCACCCGGGCGCTGCGCCGCGTCGTCGATCCGGCGGCAGGCCCGCGCGTGCTCGACGTCGGCTGCGGGTCGGGTGTGCTGGCGATCGCGGCGATCCGCTTCGGCGCGGAGTCTGCGGACGCGATCGACATCTCGCCGGCGGCGGAGACGATGACGAACGAGAACGCTGCGCGCAACGGCGTCGCCGACCATGTCGTCGCCTCCACCGCACTGCTGCAGGAGATGGTCGGCCCCTACGACGTCGTGGTCGCGAACATCCTGGCGCCGACGATCATCGAGCTGTCGATCGAACTGCTGCGCGTGCTCGGCCCCGACGGCTCGCTGATCATCAGCGGCATCCTCGCCGACCGGCACGCACACGTGCTCGAGGCACTGCAACCGTTGCGTGTGGTGCAGGCCGACGAACTCGACGGTTGGGCTGCGGTCACCCTCCAGCGGTGACGAACGCGTCGACCTCTGCGGCGAACGGGATCGACGGCACCGCGCCGGCGCGCGTGGTGCTGAGCGCCGCTGCGGCAGCGGCCCACCGGAGGGCGTCCACGAGATCGTCGCCGGCTGCGAGCCGGGCGCACAACGAGCCGCAGAACGTGTCGCCCGCACCGGTGGTGTCGACGGGGGAGACGGCGAACGGCGCGATGTGCACCGCGGTGCCGTTGCCGGCCCCGCCGCGGTGCAGCGTGGCGCCACGGGCTCCTTCCGTGACGACGACCGCACGTGCACCGAGCGCGAACAGCGCGCCGGCGCCACCGAGCAGTTCGACCTCGTGCTCGTTGGGGACGACGATGTCGCACAGCGCGAGCAGGTCCGCCGGCAACGTCTGCGCCGGTGCCGGGTTGAGCACCGTCGTCGCGCCGGCGGCGCGGGCGAGCTCGAAGGCGCGGCGAACGGTGTCGAGCGGCACCTCGAGCTGTGCGAGCACGACGCGCGCTGCGGGGAGTTCGTCCACCTCGACGGTCGCGTTCGCGCCCGGCACCACGATGATCGAGTTCTCGCCCGAATCGCCGACACCGATGAGCGCCCGACCGGTGGGGACGCCCGATCGAGTTGCCACGTGCGAGGTGTCGATGCCGTCGCCCTGCATCACCGCGAGGAGGTCGGCTCCGGCGGTGTCGTCGCCGACGGCCGAGACGAAGACGGTTCGTGCCCCGGCGCGTGCAGCGGCGACCGCCTGGTTGAGCCCCTTGCCGCCCGGGTGTTCCGCGTAGTCGCGCCCCATCACCGTCTCGCCCGGTCCCGGCAGTACCGCTGCGGTGGCGACGAGATCGAGGTTCGAGCTGCCGACCACGCAGACGTCGTGGCGGATGCTCATGGCTGCGGGCGGAACACGGCCGGGCGCTTCTCGAGGAACGCGTTGACGGCTTCAGCGTGCTCGGGCGACGCCCAGCACTCGGCCAGTCGGCGCTGCTCGCTGCGCTGGATGGCGACCAGGTCGGTCTCGACGATGTTGTCGGTGAGCAGTTGCTTGGTCATCCGCAGCTGCAGGTCGGGATTCGCCGCGTACGTCGACGCGGTCGCGATGGCGGTGTCGACCAGCGCGTCGGGTTCCACCACCTGATCGACGAGCCCGATGCGGAGCGCTTCGTCGGCGAGGATGATCCGACCCGACAGGCACAGGTCGCTCGCCTTGCCGAAGCCCACCCGCGCCGGCAGCAGCCGGGTGGACGCGAGCTCGGGGACGAGACCCATCTTGATGAAGCCCATGCCGAACTTCGCGGCGGACGAGGCGATGATCTGGTCGGCCGGCAGGCACATGGTGACACCGATGCCGACCGCCGCTCCGTTGATCGCGCACACGAACGGCTTGCTCGCCCGCAGCAGCGCCACCCAGTCGAGACCGTTGGGCATGCCGCCCACGCCGCCGGCGGTGTCACGCCCCGGATCGCCGCCGTCGATGCGCGTCTTGAACGTGGCGTCCATGTCGGCGCCGGCGCAGAAGCCGCGACCCGAGCCGGTCATCACGATCGCGCCGATCGTCGGGTCGTCGTTCGCCGCCTGGATCGCCTGCGCCTGCTCGTCGGCCATCGTCGGCGTCCACGCGTTCAGCTTCTCGGGGCGGTTGAGCGTGATGACGAGGATCTCGCTGTGGGTGCCGCGACGGTCGACCGTGATCTGGGTGTGCTCCATGCGTGCATCGTTGCACGCACCGGGCGCCCCGAACGGAGGCGGGTCGTCGGCGCGCTGCGGACGCCGGTGTCAGCGAGCGGCGTGGGCGAGCGCGGAGAAGTCGGTGCGCTCGAACGTGGGCAGATAGGTGCGCACCGCATCGCGGCGGAACGTGGCGCACAGGTCGCTGCGGAAGAACCGGGCACCTTCACGCACGACGTAGTTCAGGATGAAGAACCGGTAGACCTCGGGCAGGAACTCGAGCTCCTCACGGCTCATCGGGAACACGTCGGTGTAGGCGTCGATGAACGCCAGGAACGACGGCTCGAGCAACGTGTGCGCGCCGTAGCTGAACCGGGTGCGGTCGCCCGTGCTGCTCGAGACCCGCGACAGGAAGTAGAAGTCGAGCATGCGCGGTTCGATGCGGAACCAGTCGTAGTCCCAGCGGCTGAACAGCCGGAACCCGGTGGGCCCGGGCTTCACCGAGAAGTTGCCCAGGTTCCAGTCGATGAGCACCGGGATCTTCGTCCACTCGTCGTAGCCGAGGGCGACGAGCCGCTCGAGGAAGTCGTGCGTGTGTCGCCACAGCAGGCCGATCGCTTCGGGCTGCAGGTCGAAGTTGCGCGGCGCGAACGGGCTCTCGAGCAGATCGAGCAGATGGATCGCATCGCTCTTGATCGTCTTCGACCCACCGGGGATGCGCGGTGCGAGGTCGGTGCACGCCAGGTGGAACTCGGCCATCTCGCGGCCGAGGTTGCGGATCATGTCCTCCGACAGCACCCGGGGGAGCGACTCGCCGCGGGGCACGTCGTCGTAGAAGACGGCCCACATGGTGCGGTCGTACCAGGTGTAGATGTGGTTCCGCTCGCCGGGTGCCAGGTGGTCGGGGCGGGCGGTCCACACGTCGGCGAGCATGCCGGCGAAGCGGGTGGTGTCGAGCAGGCTCGCGCAGAGGCGGAGCCGTTCGTGGTCCTCGACGAACAAGAAGTACGACCCGTACGACGACACCTTGGAGACCAGGGTGCTCCCGTCGTCGAGATGCACGCGGTACACCCGGTTGGTCGAGACGTTCGCGCTCACCTCGTCGAGCGAGACGATGCGCCGTGGGTCGCCGTAGTCGTCCCACGCCGCGTGCACGGCGGCGCGGTGCGGCTGTGTGCCGTGCAGTGCCGGTGCGCTGGGAGCACCGAGCGCATCCTGTGGGCCGACCAGGGTGGCGAGCG
>JBILUM010000513.1:0-2979 GCA_044370995.1 Ilumatobacteraceae bacterium
CTCGCCTGCTCCGAGGGTGCGAGCGTCCGAGGAGGTCTGCTACCTTGACCGCCAGACGACCAGACGCGCTGGCTGCGCATGAGAGGTAACCGTGATGCCCACAATCGGCCCCCTGGAATACATCCTGATCGGATTCCCCGAGAACAAGTTCACGGGAGGCATCGCGCCTGCGCTCGCCGACCTGGTCGACAACGGCACCGTCCGCATCCTCGACCTGGTGTTCATCCAGAAAGACGCCGATGGCAACGTGCTCAGCTTCGAGTACGACGATCTCGCCGAGACCGCCGCCTACGCCGACATCGACGGTGACGCCGACGGCTTCCTCGACGAAGCCGACATCCTCGCAGCGGCCGAGGAACTCGACCTCAACTCGTCGGCTCTGCTGATCGTGTGGGAGGACCTGTGGGCGGCTCCGCTCGCGAAGGAGATCCTCGCATCGGGCGGCCAGGTCATCGCCGGCCGCCGCATCCCGCATCAAGTCGTCACCGAAATCCTGGAACTCATCGAAGGGAACGCATCATGAGACGTCGTGGCATCGGGCGAGTCGGTCGCCCCTCAGTGGTCGGTACGGTCGCCCGCACCGCCGTCGTCGCCGGCACGGCTTCGGCCGTGA
The DNA here is from genome assembly GCA_044370995.1 of Ilumatobacteraceae bacterium. Classification (GTDB taxonomy): domain Bacteria; phylum Actinomycetota; class Acidimicrobiia; order Acidimicrobiales; family Ilumatobacteraceae; genus VFMC01. The sequence continues at coordinate 614 of JBILUM010000513.1, forward strand.
TGAACAACAGCAGCCAGAAGCGCGAGGCGCAGGCCCAGACCGCAGCCAAGGCTGCGGCCTTCGACGAGGCCCAGCGCCAGGCCGAGCTCGATGCTGCCGTGCAGCAGGCCGTCGCAGCGCAGACCCCGGCCGCGCCGCCTCCCCCTCCTCCGGCCGCAGCGCCGGCACCGGCTGCTGCCGGGCCGAGCATGATCGATCAGTTGAAGGAACTCTCGGCCCTCAAGGACGCCGGTGTCCTCGACGAGGCCGAGTTCGCGGCCGCCAAGGCCAACATCCTCGCGGGCTGAACGTCACGGGCCCCGGCCACCGGGCCGGGGCTCGTCAGGTGCTGATCGCGCCCAGGCCATCGCCGAGGATCTTGGCGCCGAGCACCAGCAGCACCACCATCATGATGACGGCGTTGTTGGCGAGCATGAACTGCTTCACGGATTCGAGCGGGGCCGCGGCGCGCTGACCGCCGACGGTGCGGAAGAGCACCGCTCCGAGCACGCTCGACGATGCGAGCACCACGAAGACGACGATGGCGATCACGGCGTCGTCCCTGGTCGTCGAGATGTCGGTGATCGAGGCAGCCGCTGACGCTGCGATGGCCAGGTGCTTCGGGTTGATGCCCGCGAGTGCGAGACCGATCACGAGCGATCGCGCCGGTGTCGCTGCGTCGATCGCGGCGATCCAGCCCGGCAGGACGACCTCATCGGACGAGCGGGGACGGCCGCGCCACTTCTTGACGGCCAGACCGATGAGCAACAGCCCCACCACGACACGGCCCCAGTCGAACAGCGCCGCCGAGGTTCCGTCGGCTTCGTCGGTGCCGTTCATGAGCAGCACCACGGCTGCCATCAGCGCCGAGAGTGCGACGACCCATCCGAACGCGAAGGCCACGCCGTTGCGTCGCCCGTGCGCCGATCCGAGCAACAGCACGATCGCGATGACCGGGAACGGGCTGAGCGCGATGGCCAGCGCAGCGGGGAGCACCTCGCCAACCGTGCGTAGCACCATGGACCTCGTCCTCCTCGAACCCAGTGAGCCCCCTCGACGGGTGCAGGCCGAGCTTACGACGCCCCCGTGCCGGGCGTGTACCCAGTGTGTGCCCGGGAACGACGAAGGCCCCGCCGGAGTGGGGCCTCATACCGTGTGAGCTGGTGTTACGTTCGTGGAGACGAGGGGAATCGAACCCTGACCTCTCCGGATGCTCGACCAGGGAGGACGGCAACGGGCGGCGACGGTTACACCACTCGTTCGAGTACGACGCGAATACCGCCCATGTCGGGACGGGTCCAGATCATGTGGCCGTCCCCGTCGAGATGGCGGCGCACTTCGATGCCAGGCAGGCCGACGGGTCGCAGCACGAACGCCCCATCTTCGTAACTGGCGACCACATGAATTGGTGTGGTGTAGTCGAACGCGGACACATCGTGCACGCCGTTCTCCGGAGTGCCGTCCGCCCGTGCATCGGCGATGGTGCCGCCACCGCAGTCGACGATTCGATTGCCGCACTGCTCGATGCGCTCGGTGTACGACATCAACCGGTCATCGGCCGGCACCGGCTCACCACCGCGCGTCGCGCTGACCGTTCGCCACACGCCGCGAAGGTCGGGTGCGCCGTCGACAAGTGGTTCGGTGCAACCGGCGAGCACCAACGGCGGGAACGACGTCCCGTAGCCACCGGCCGGTGTGTGCGCCACCGGAATGTCATCGGGTGTTGTCATGCTGGCGAAACCTACTGCGTGAGGTGGCAGGGTTCGGGGGTGGCCGAACCATCGTCAGTGCCGCACCCGTTCGCCACGCTGATCGGGATGGAGGTCGAACAGGTCGAGCCTGGGCGGGCGACGGCACGGCTGGTGATCGGGACCCGTCCACTTGAACCCGCACGCGAGAGTGTCGGGTGCCGACGGCAAGATCGTTGCAACCGGCTCCGGTTCGTTCGCGGTGATCCGAACGGCGAGCCCCAGGCTCACCGCGACCGCTTGGATGCCCGCGGATAGAGCACCGGTAGGAGATCGAGCAGCTGTGGGAAGTGGGGGCTGAAGCGACCACTACCCCATGGCTGGTCGGGTTCGTTGGCAAGCGCCTGGCTGAGCGCTCCGGTGAACAGAATCGAGATGACGTAGATCGTGTCGTCACCGTTGGCGCCCTCGCCGAGCTGTCCGGCGGCGACGGCTTCGGCGATGCACTTGCGCTGGAGCGCCACCATGGCCCTGCTGGGCGCGAAGGCGTCGGGGCTGGGTTCGAAACTCGGCACCGGGCGCCAGAACAGCAGTTGGGCAAGTGCTCGGTGCTCCAAGCACCATCGGCCGCTGGCATTGAGCCCTGCGCTGAGTGCTGCCAGCCCGGGGGCTGCGCCGGCGATCGCGGCCTCCATGGTC
>JBILUM010000104.1:0-7015 GCA_044370995.1 Ilumatobacteraceae bacterium
CGATACGGCGCACGTCGCTCACGAAGCTGGACGGGTCGCGATGCCTAGGCTCGGGCGGGTGACGGACGTGCAGCAGCTCTCGCAGCAGGATGCCCGACGGATCGCGGTTCGCGCACAACGCGGTATCGCCCGCGTCCGCACGACCGAGACGCCGATCGAGCCGAACGACGTGGGCGACATCGGCATCGCCGTCGTCGTCGGCGGGGTGCGTGGCGAGTGGCGCGTCGCCCCGGAGGCGCTCGACGCGCTCGGCCGGCCGTTCGAGGGACGTGCCGCCCTGCTGTCGCCGCTCGACCGGCTCGTGTACGACCGCGCCCGGATGGTGGAGCTCTTCGGGTTCGACTACGCGCTGGAGATGTGCAAGCCGGCCACCGAACGGAAGTGGGGATACTTCGCGTTGCCGATCCTCTTCGACGACCGGTTGGTGGGCAAACTCGATGCCACCACCGACAAGAAGCGACGCACCCTGCGCGTCGACGCGGTCCACGAGGACGAACGGTTCACCAAGACGATGGCCGCCGCGGTGGACCGCGAGATCGACGAGCTCACCCGTTGGATCGAACGCGAGGTGTTCGCCCGCTGAACCGCTGGTTCGATCGGTCAGGTCGTGAATTCGACGACGACGGGGACGTGGTCGCTGATCGCCCACCACCACTCGCCACCGGGCGACTCCCACTGCTCGGTCACCCGCGCGCGTTCGGACACGAGCACGTAGTCGAGACGTGCTCGCGGTGAGATCGACGGGTTGGTCGGGCCGCCTCCCGGGTCGCGCAGACCGACGCGGTGGAACTCGCGGATCACCTCCACCTCGCCAGGCGCGTTGAGGTCGCCGGCCACCACGACGAGTGGCGCTGCTTCCTCGCTCACCAGCGCCGCCACCCTGCCTGCCTGTGCGATCCGCTCGTCCGGTGCTCGATGGGCGGCCAGATGGGTGTCGTAGAGGCGGAGGCGGTCAGGACCACGCGAGATCGTGGTCGCGAGCACGATCCGGTGACGGTACGACCAGGTGGACACCCCGGGGGCGATGCTGCGTCGATGCACGTCGCTCGACGGGTGCGGCGACATGATCGACAGTCCCTCCGACAGCCACCACGCGAACGGGGTGTACGGGTGGTGCTTGCGCGCCCATGCGTGTCGCCAGCCGAGCAGCCGTGCGAGCTGCTTCGCCTGACCGCGGCGGATCTCCTGCAGCGAGACCACGTCTGGCGTGTGTTCACGGATCACACCCGCCACCAGTTCGAGGTCCGGATGGCCTGCGCCGCGCAGGTTCCAGGTGAGGATGCGCCAGTGCTGCGCCACGGTGGGAACGGGTTCCGTCATGCGGTGGTCAGTCTGGTCGGTCGGCTACCTTCCTCGCCATGACTCGTCTCGCGGGCAGGGTTGCCCTCATCACTGGTGCATCATCCGGTCTCGGGCGCGTGGGTGCCGAGCGTTTCGCCCAAGAGGGCGCGAAGGTGGTCGTGGCCGACATGGCCGACGGCAACGACGTGGTGGAGGCGATCGCCGCAGCCGGTGGCGAGGCCACCTACGTCGCCTGCGATGTGACCGACGAGGCATCGGTGCAGAACGCCGTGCAGCACGCGGTGGAGACCTTCGGTGGCCTGCACGTGCTGTACAACAACGCCGGCGTGATGCTCGGCGACGACGACAACCCCGTCACCACGAGCACCGAGACGTACCAGAAGACGATGGACATCAACGTCCTCGGTGTGCTGCTCGGCTGCAAGCATGCGATCCCGGAGATGCTGAAGAGCGCCGAGGAGAGCGGCCAGGCGTCGTCGATCGTGAACGTCGCTTCGTTCGTCGCCCACATGGGTGCGGCCACGCCGCAGATCGCCTACACCGCATCGAAGGGTGCCGTGCTCGCGATGACCCGCGAGATCGCCACCATCTACGCACGCCAGGGCCTGCGCGCCAACGCCCTGTGCCCCGGCCCGATCATGACGCCGCTGCTCGCGAAGTTCCTGAGCGACGACGCGAAGCGCAACCGCCGCCTCGTGCACATCCCGATGGGTCGCTTCGGCGAGCCGATCGAGATCGCCAATGGCGCACTGTTCCTCGCCAGCAACGAGAGCAGTTGGATGACCGGCCAGTCGTTGATCATCGACGGCGGCATCACCTCGGCGTACGTGACCCCGGAGTGATCGGGCAGCGCCGGATGAGCGGCAGGAGCACATCGACCGCCTCGATCGCCTGCGGCCGGGAGTCGTCGTGACCCTGCACGGTGAGGGTGCGATCCCGGCCGAACTCGCACGGCGGTTCGTGGCGTTCATCGACGATCGCATCGCCCAGGCTCCGCTCGGTCGAACCGTGCCGCCATCGGTGATGATGCCGTTGCTCGACGGTGCCATCACCGCGGAGGGTCTCGGTGTCGACGCGGCGTGGAACGTGTTCGCCGACCATGTCTCGCCGAACACCGTCGGCCTCGACAGCGAGCGCTACCTCGCCTTCATCCCGGTGTCGCCGTCTGCCGCCGGCGTGTGGATGGACGCCGCGGTGGGCGCGGCCACCTACAGCGCCGAGTCGTGGCTGGAGGCGGCCGGTGTGGTCGCCGCCGAGAACCAGACGCTGCGCTGGCTGGCGGACGTGTTCGGGATGCCGGAATCGGCGGGTGGCTGCTTCCTGAGCGGCGGGTCGATCGGCAACCTCAGCGCGCTCGCGGTGGCCCGTGAGCAGATGGGGGAGCGGCGCTCGGTCGCCGTCGCCGACACCGCGCACGCGTCGGTGTTCAACTCGCTGCGGATGCTGGGCCTCACCCGCGAGCCCGGGTACGAGATGATCGTCGTACCGACGGGCGACGACGGTCGGTTCACCGGTGCCGCCCTCGCCGCGGCCGTCGAGGGCCGCACCGACATCGGGCTCGTCGTCGCCGCGGCAGGCTCCACCAACGCCGGTGTCGTCGACGATCTCGCCGGCCTCGCCGACGTTGCCGAACGGTTGGGCGCCTGGTTCCACGTCGACGGCGCCTACGGGGCGGCGGGTGCGCTACTGCCCGAGCTACGTCACCTGTACGACGGCCTCGGTCGGGCCGACTCGCTGATCGTCGACCCGCACAAGTGGCTGTTCGCCCCTGAGGGATCGTGCGCGCTGCTGTACAAGCAGCCCGATCTCGCGGCGGCGGTGCACACCCAGCACGGCCCGTACATCGACATCCTGCACGGCGACGAGCCGCTGTGGAACCCGAGCGACTACGGCTACCAGCTCACCCGACGGGCGAGCGGTCTGCCGCTGTGGTTCGCGCTCGCGGTGCACGGCACCGACGCACACGCCGACGCGATCCGTCGCGGCATCGAGCTGACACGTCTCGCTGCCGAGCGGCTGTCTGCCATCGAGGAGGTGTCGCTCGTGATGCAACCGCAGCTCGGTGTGCTGCTGTTCCGGCGTGCCGGATGGGGGCGTGCCGAGTGGGGCGCCTGGGCGCACCGGGTGCTCAGCGAGGGGATCGCGTTCGTCGCGCCCTCCACGTGGAAGGGCGAGCCGGTGGGCCGGCTGGTGTTCCTGCACCCGCGCACGCCCGAGTCGGTGATCGACGAGATCGCCGCCACGCTGGCCTGACCCGCGTCAGCCGCGCAGCACGACCTCGCCTCTCGGGGTGTCGAGGGTGGCGATCAGCTCGGGCTCGCCCTTCTCGATCGAGATCCGAGCGTCCTCGCCGACGATGGCCACGCTGCGGCTCAGATGGTTCGCCTCGGGTGAGTGCAAATGCAACGACCGGAGCACGACGGGCTGATCGAGCGAGACGGTCGGGTGTTCGCTCTCGAGCCAGTCGATGAGGAACGGCATCGGTCCGATCCAGTGATCGAGGCGCGGGAAGGTGAGCCGCCACGACAGCAGCACCCCGTCGGGCCGCGCTCGCCACATGTCGCTGATCGGACCGGGATCCGCGTCGGACGCGGCGAGTACGCGCACCACGTGGTCGAGCGGCGAGTCGGGGTGCGCGCACCACGCGACGAGTCGCTCGCCCTCGAGCAGGTGGATGTCGAACGGCATCGGGCCTTCGTGGTGCCGTTGGTCGCGGTCGGGTCCGACGATCTCGAGGTAGGCGCCGTCTCCGAGGGCCACGAGTTCGTTGCGGGTGCCCTTGCCGAGGTGCTGACCGCCCTGCGTCGGCACGACGCCCAGCAGCGCGCCGAGCGAGGCGACCGTTCGCTCGAGGTCGTCGGTGGCGTAGACGAGGTGGTCGATGATCCCGCTCATCCCCACATCATGATCCCGGGCTCAGCCCAGCGTGCGCACCGGGTCGGAGCCGTCCCAGCCGACGGCGGCATCGCGCACCATGTCGTAGAACGCGAGCAGCCGCGGCGTCGGTTCGTACAGCTCCCAGTAGTGACCGCTCTGGGCGACGTCGTCGACGAAGACGAACCGGGTGGTGCCGGCCATCGCGCTCTGGGCGAGCGACAGCCCGGCTGCCTCCGCACGCTCGATCGAGTCGGACACCGACTCGGCGAGGCAGGCGAGGTGGTGCAGGCCGGTCTCGCCCTCGGCGAACCGCTCGGTCACGGCGCTGGGCGAACGGTCGTGCTGCACGAACAGTTCGATCATGAACCCGCCGGACGGTCCGAGCATCCACCCGTACGCGCTGGTGTGGTCGAACGCGCTCGGTCGACCGCGGTGCACGACGTCGGTGACCGCGATGTGGTCGCGGACGAAGAACGGGCCGGCGCCGTGACGGTCGACCCATCGCTGCGCGGCCAGCCGCGGATCGTCGACCACGTACGCCACCTGCACCACCGGTCCGAACATCGTGCTCACGTCGGGCACTGTAGGAGTCGGTCGTGTCGTGGCCGCCAGCCGGGCGCCGGGTGCACCGACCTTGCCGGTCATGTCGGTCGGGTCGTTCGTGGCCCGGTCGCCGGCCCGGTCGCCAGCCGGCCCGGTCGCCAGCCGGGTGCGGTCGTGCCGGTCGTGCGAGGTGGTGTCTCCGACACCCGGAGCCGCGCCGGGCACGTCGGTAGCCTGGCGGCGATGACGGGTCGGCGGACACGGTGGGCGCTCGACGTCGTGCTCACGGCCGTGGTGGCGTTCCTGGTGGCGCTGTCGGCCGGTCGGATCGTGGTGTGGTTGCGCTGGGTGATCGGGCAGGCGAACGACGATCACCCGTGGTGGGTGGCGATGCCGGCGCTCGGCGGCGTGCTCGCCGTGTTGATCGTGGTGCGCGCCCGTACGACACCGGCCACCACCGACGCATACGTGCACGGCGTCGACGACGGTGCACTGGCGATCGGCCCCGCCCCGGCACGATTCCTCGCGCTCGTGAGCGGTGTGGGCGTCGGCGTACCGCTCGGGTACGAGGGGCCGATGGTCTACTTCGGCGGATCGCTCGGCGCGTGGGTCGCGCGCCGACTCGGCCGCCCCGACCGGTGGTGCATCCTGGCCGCGGCGACCTCCGCGGTCGCGATGGTGATCGGCGCCCCGATCGCGGCCGCGCTGTTCGCGAGCGAGGTCGCGCGGCGAGGCCTCCCGCGCCGTCGCGACGTGATGCCGCTCGCGGTCGGGGCGGCGGCTGCCTGGGCCGCGCGACGCCTGACCGGCGAGTCGGGCGGCATCGTCGGGAGCGATCTCGGTCTCACTGCCGGCCAGGTGGCCGTGGGCGCCCTCGCGATCGGAGGTGCCGCCGGCGTCGCTGCGCGTCTGTTCGTCGCCGCGGTGCGACGGGCGAATGAGCTGCACCTGTCGGTCCGCGCACGGGTGGTCGGCGTCGTCGTCACGCTCGGCCTGGCCGTGCCGCTCGGCTGGTGGGCGGCCGACGCGCCCATCTTCATCGGCAGCGGCGAGCGGCTCCGCGAGTGGGCGGCACACACGTCGCAGGGTCCGCTGCTGCTCGCCACGTTGGTGTTCGCCGGGCTCGTGATCGCGATGGTCGCGTGCGGTGTGGTGGGCGGTCTGTTCCTTCCGTTGCTGTCGCTCGGGGCGCTGCTCGGGGTGCTGGTCGGCCGAGCCTGGCTGCCCGACGTGCCCTATGCGGCATGCGTCGGTATCGGCGCCTGCTGCCTGCTCGGCGCTGCCTACGGCACGCCGCTCACGGCGGCAGCGCTGGCGTTCGCCTCCTTCGGCTGGTCGTCGTCGGCCTGGCTCACCGCGGTGGGCGTGGTGATCGCCTCCGCTATCGCCGGTGAACGTTCGGTGAGCGCGTACCAGCGGTCGGCGCGTGCAGGTCGCGGCCGTCGAACGGGAATGCTGCCCACGTGGTGGAGTGGGCGGCACGTGCGTTCGTGACCGGCAAGACTGACGACGTGAGCTCAGTCGCCTTCATCGGTCTCGGGGTCATGGGGACCCCCATGGCCCGCCATCTCGCCAGCCAGGGACACCAGGTGACGGTGTACAACCGAACGCCGGAGAAGGCGCTCGCATGGGTCGCGCTCTACGGCCACCGTGCCGCTCCGACGCCGCGTGAGGCGGCCGACGGCGCCGAGTTCGTGTTCCTCTGCGTCGGCAACGACAACGACGTCCGCGACGTGGTGTACGGACCCGACGGTGTGCTCGCCGGTGCCGGTCCGGGCTCCGTGCTCGTCGACCACACGACCGCGTCGGCCGAGGTGGCGAAGGAGCTCGCCGAAGCGGCTGCCGAGTTCGGCGTCGGCTTCGTCGACGCCCCGGTGTCGGGCGGTCAGGCGGGTGCCGAGAACGGGCAGCTGACGATCATGTGCGGCGCCGACGACGAGGCGTTCTACACGCTCGCCCTGCCGGTGATGGGTGCATATGCCAAGGCCGTGTCGCTCATGGGGCCCTCCGGGTCGGGCCAGCTCACCAAGATGGTGAACCAGATCTGCATCGCCGGCATCGTGCAGGGGCTGTCGGAGGGCATCAACTTCGCGATGAAGGCGGGCCTCGATCCCGACGCCGTGATCGACGTCATCAAGTACGGCGCTGCGCAGAGCTGGCAGATGGAGAACCGCGGCCACACGATGTCGAAGGGCGAGTTCGACTTCGGCTTCGCCGTGGAGTGGATGCGCAAGGACCTCGGCATCGTCCTCGACGAGGCGAACCGCAACGGCGCCCGACTGCCGATGACTGC
>JBILUM010000105.1:0-7008 GCA_044370995.1 Ilumatobacteraceae bacterium
ACGGCACCGAGTGGGTGTCGAGCACGCAGGACGCCGACGGCGTCACCTCGGTCCTCCGCGACGTCGCGAGCGGCGAGGAGACCGTCGTGCACAGCTCGCACCTGCTCGCCGCCGACGGTGCCGGCAGCGCGGTGCGCAAGTCGCTCGGCATCGAGATGATCGGCCCGGCGAGCCTGCAGGACTTCGTCGCCATCCACTTCCTCGCGAACCTGCGGCCGTACGTCGCCGAGCGGCTCGGCGTGCTCCACTTCGTCATGGATCCAGCGGCCGCCGGCACGTTCATCGCCCACGATCTCGACCGCGAATGGGTGTTCATGGTCCCGTTCGACGCGACGACGCAGACGATCGACGACTTCGACGTGCCGCAGTGCCTCCGGCTGCTGCGGGGGGCGATCGGCGACGAATCCGAGTCGACCGAAGTGCCGATCGAGGTGGTGCGTGCCGGCACCTGGCACATGACCGCGCAGGTGGCCGAGCGGATGCGCGGCGGCCGGGTGTTCCTGATCGGCGACGCCGCGCACCGGTTCCCGCCCACCGGCGGCATGGGGCTCAACACCGGTGTCGCCGACGCCCACAACCTGGTCTGGAAGCTGTGCGCGGTCGACGACGGGTGGGCGGCGCCGGCGCTGCTCGACACGTACGAGATCGAGCGCCATCCGATCGCCGAGACCAACTGCCACCAGAGCGCCACGAACGCGTTCAAGATGGTGTTCCTCGCCGGCGCGCTCGACCTGCACCCCGGGGCCACGAGCGACGACCTCGCGGCCGTCCTCGCCGACCCGACCCGGCGCGAGGCGATCGACGCAGCCGTGCAGGAACAGGCGACCCATTTCGACATGCTCGGCCTGCAGCTCGGGTACGTCTACGCGCAGGGCGCGTTGTCACGCGACGGTGAGCCACCGGCGCCGATCACCGACCCCAGCGCCTTCGACCCTTCCGCCGAGGTCGGCGCTCGCCTCCCCCACGGCTGGCTCGCCGACGGGCGTTCGACGCTCGACCTGATCGCGTCGGACGCGATGACGCTGATCACCCTGGGTGCCCACGACGAGTGGGCGGCCGCGGCCGCATCGGCACCGGTGGCGGTGCGCCATGTCCAACTGGTCGACGATGCGATCGTCGACGCTGCATGGCCTTCGCTCTGCCGGCTCGGCGACGGCGGCGCGCTGCTGGTGCGCCCCGACCAGCACGTCGCCTGGCGCAGCGAGGCGTTGCCCCACTCCCCCGCCACCGAGCTGGCCGACGCACTCGCGACCGTGCTCGGATCGACGGTCTGACCCGGTCGTCGGTCGGCCGCGAACGGCCGGTCCGTCAGCTGCCGCTCGTCAGCGCGGTCAACTGACTCGTGTAGGCGTTCAGGTCGAAGTAGTCGCGCCACAGCGTGATCAGGCCGTCGCCGTTCACCTCGAACACACCGGCCACCGGCAGTTCCAACCAGCCGTCACCGATCTTGAACCGGTCGAGCCGTTCGTTCATCACGACGTCACCGACCGCCATCTCACGACGCACGGGCCAGTCGACCTCGCTCGCCGCACCGAGGAACGCCGCCAACGTGGCACGCACCTGATCGGCACCGACGATCGGCTGCATCGGCATGTTCTCGTAGGAGACGTCGGCAGCGAGCATCGCCACCGCGGCATCGACGTCCTTGCGTTCCACCGCGGCGATGAACGCCGCCACCACTTCCTGAGCTCGGGTCATGACCGGGACCGTAGCCAGCCGCAGGTGCTCGTCGGGATTCACAGCCACCTCACAGCAAGATATGAATGTCGCTGCCACGCGGCTGTGCAGGGCGACGTCGTCGGGTTCCGACCGGTGCGGTCCGCGTGGCCGACGGTCTTACGCGGCAGGCATCGGGATCGGCGACACCTCGGTGATGGTGGCGTATCCGGCGGTGAAGGCCGCGACCTCCGTCGGCGGTGCGTCGCCGACCGACGAACAGTCCTGAGAGGTCAGTGCCAGACCGATGTCGCCCGTGGCTTCGGAGGGCACCTCGACCACACCGCGCACGGCCGTTCCGGCAGCGCAGGTCGGGACGTTGATGTTGACGACGAACTCCGGGTCCGTGTCGACGATCGAATCGAGCTCGGCGGCCAGGTAGTCGAGCAGCGCTTTCGCACCGGCCTCGAAGTCGGGCTCGCCACCTTCGGTCGCGCTGAAGCCCTGGCTGATCGCGATCGAGGGGATGCCACGGGTGGCGGCCGCCCGAGCGGCGCCGACCGTGCCCGAGAGATCGACGACGGGGCCGAGGTTCTGTCCCTCGTTGATGCCCGACACGACGAGGTCGGGCACGACGTCGATCCCCCCACCGTCGATCGCCCAGATCACGCTGTCCGCGGGGAATCCTTCGACGGCGATTGCTGGGAAGCCGCTGGCGGTGGTGGTCTCGACCGCTTCGACGGGGCCGTCGGTGGTGCTTCCGCCGGTGCCGCTCTGTTGGGTCGCCGGCGCCACGACCGTCACCTCGACGCCGTCCAACGAGCGCAGCGCCTCGACCACGACGTCGATGCCGGCCGATCCGACCCCGTCGTCGTTGGTGACGAGGATCTGCAACGGTCGCTCCTCCACCGTGGTCGGGGCGGCAGTGGTCGGAGCCTCGGTGGTCGGAGCCTCGGTGGTCGGCGCCGGGGGCGTGGTCGCCGGTTCGACCGCGATGGCCGTGAGCGCAGGTGCCGACGAGTCGGCGGTCGCGGCCCCGGCAGCATCGTCGTCTCCGCTGCAGGCGGCGATGATCATTGCGGCGCACGCGACGGAGGCGATCGCCGCGGCGATGCGGGGTCGGGATCGCTGAACGGTGGGTCGAGGACGAGGGAGGTCCGGATGCATGAGGCGAAGTGTGGATTTCACGCGTCGGGACCAGATGACACCGTGGTGGCGCGCACGTTGCGCATGCGTGAACAGACGCCCAAGGTGCTGCGACCGGCCCATGTCGGCGGTGTGTGCTGATCGATCTGAGGCGCCCCTCCGCCACGACCTGGTCCGGTCGATCTCGCTACGATCCGCCGATGGCACGACTGCTGCAGAAGATGGTTTCCGGCGATGGCGGACGAGCGGGTGAACCGGCCCTCATCGACCGGCACGGGATCACCTCGTGGGGTGAGCTCGACGAACGGGTGAATCGCCTCGTCCACCTGCTCCGCTCACTCGGCGTCCAGCCGGGCGACCGGGTCGCGATCCTGTCGGGCAACCGGCGCGAGGTGTTCGAGGTGATCCAGGCGGTCGCCCACAGCGGCATCCTGCTCGTCCCGATCAACTGGCACCTCGCCGCCGAGGAGGTGCGCTACGTCGTCGAGAACTCCGGCTCCAGAGCGTTGTTCGTCGACCCGGCATACGCGGCCGCGGCTGACGGCATCGACCTCCCCCGCTACGACTTCGCCGATCGCGACGGCAACAGCGGCGCGAGCGATGCGTCGACCTACGAGACGGCGCTGGCCGAGTCGTCGGCCGACGAGCCCGACGACCAGCAGATGGGCGGCGTGATGTTCTACACGTCGGGCACCACGGGTCGCCCGAAGGGTGTGCGCAACACCGCGTTCGCCGGCGGCGTGCCGCCCGAGGTGTACGAGTTGATGGCGGCCGGCATGGTGAACATGGGGTTCCCGCCCAACGGACGGACGCTGCTGTGCGGACCGCACTACCACTCGGCCCAATGGGCGTTCTCGTTCTTCCCGATGATCGGTGGCTCGACCGTCGTCATCCAGGAGCGGTTCGTCCCCGAGGAGACGCTGCGGCTCATCGACGAGCACGCGATCACCAACGTGCACCTCGTGCCCACCCAGTTCGTGCGGCTGCTCCGTGCCGACGAGACGGCCAAGGCCGCCTTCCGCGGCGATTCGATGGGGCTCGTCCTGCACGGCGCTGCGCCGTGCAGCCCGCAGGTGAAGCGGCAGATGATCGAGTGGTGGGGCCCGAAGGTCACCGAGTACTACGGCGCCACCGAGGGCGGCGTGGTGAGCGTGATCACCGCCGAGGAGTGGCTGCGCAAGCCGGGTTCGGTCGGCAAGCCGATGGCCAACTACGAGGTGCGCATCCAGCCCGAGGACGACGAGGGCAATGCGATCGACACCGCGGCGGAGCCGTTCGTGCCCGGCACGATCCACATCCGCAACATGATGGGCACCGACTTCGAGTACCTCGGCGAACCCGACAAGACCAAGGACGCACACCGAGTCGCCGGTATGTTCACGCTCGGCGACATCGGCTACTTCGACGAGGACGGGTACCTGTTCCTGAGCGACCGCAAGATCGACATGATCATCTCCGGTGGCGTGAACATCTACCCCGCCGAGATCGAAGGCGTGCTGGCCGGTCATCCGGCCGTCGTCGACGCCGCCGTGTTCGGCATCCCCGACGACGAGTTCGGCGAGCAGGTGAAGGCCGCGGTGCAGCTCGCCCCCGGGGCGTCGTGGGACGATGCGACCGCTGCGTCGGTGACCGCGCACGCGCGCGAGCACCTCGCTGGTTACAAGGTGCCGCGCAGCTTCGACATCGTCGAGCAGATGCCCCGCAGCGAGGCCGGCAAGCTGCTCAAGCGCGAGCTGCGCACCCCGTACTGGGAGAACTCCGGCCGCTCGATCTGAGACGGGCACCCCGAGGCCCTCGCCGCATGGACACACCACCGGAGCGCACCCTGCTGGCAGGCGGCTACCGCAACGCCGTGTGGAAGGTGCGTTCGAGCCACGGGTCGTTCATCGAGAAGGTCTACGCACTCGACGCGGACGGCCCGAACCCGGTGTTCCCGAACATCCCCGACCACGAGGTCGCCACGCTGCGCCACTTGGCGGGCAGCGGCCTCGCGCCGACGTTCGAGTCGTTCGACGAACGTCGCGGCGACCGTCCGGCCGTGTTGCGCTATCGGTTCGTGCCGGGCGTCGCCTGGCAGCGCGGGGTCGCCGATGTCGCGCAGCTCCTCTCCCGGGTGCACGCGTCGACACCGCCGCCGCTGCGTCACACGCTGGGATCCGGCGCCGAGGCGGTGACCGCTGCCGACGCGATGGTCGACGACGTGCCAGCCGACCTCGCGGTCCGGCTGCGCCGGCATCGACCCGAGGGTCTCCCGGGTGACGGGCCCCCTCGTCGCTGTCTCGTGCACACCGACTGCGGTCCCGGCAACCTGCTCCGCACCCGCGCCGGATTGATCCTCATCGACTGGCAGTGCCCCGGGATCGGCGACCCCGTCGAGGACCTGTCCTGCTTCGCATCCCCGGCGATCCAGCATCTGTACCGGTGCCCGCCGCTCAGTGCCCGCCTCGTCGAACGTTTCCTCACGGCGTACGACGATCCAGCGGCCGGGCTGCGTTACCGGCGCCATGGCGCCGGCTGGCACTACCGCCTCGCCGCCTACTGCGCATGGCGGGCGCACCGATTGGCCACCGAGCAACCGGACACGGCGGCCCGCTATCGGGAAGCACTCGACGCCGAACTGGATCATCTGGAGCGCTCATGGTGAAGCCGATCTCCCTGCACGTGCACAGCTTCTCGCTGCGCTATCACCTCCGGTATCGCGAGCGCACCGGCTACGACGTGTTCTCCTACATCGAGGAGATGGCGGCGCTCGGCTTCACGGGCGTCAACGTGTCGGCCAACGGGCCCGGATTCCGTGATCTGTGTGGCACGGATGCCGCGCACTTGGCGAACGTGCGGGCTGCAGCGGTCGACCATGGTCTGCGCTTCGAACTCGACACGTCGGACACGCGGGTCGATCACATGCGGACCATGCTCGACGTCGCCGCCGCGTGCGGCGCGGACACACTGCGCACCTACACGAAGTACACCGCGCCCCTGGCCGACGTGATGGCGATGACGATCGCGGATCTCCGGGCGATCGCCGGCCATGCGGCTGATCGCGGCATCGTCGTCGTGCTCGAGAACCACGAGGACTTCACGGGCCCGGTGCTGGCCGAGATCCTGTCGGCGGTCGACCATCCGAACGTGCGCGCCCTGTACGACTACGGCAACAGCCAGATGGTCGGCGAGGACCCGCTCGACGCACTGTCGGCCATGGCGCCGTTCATCGCACGGGTCCACGCGAAGGACCACGTGCTGCTGCGCGGACCGCACGGACCCGTGGTCCAGGGTGTGCCGTTCGGCAGCGGACGGCTGCCGACGAGACAGATCACCGATGCCCTCTACGAGGCAGGCGTCCGCCGCTTCTGCTTCGAGAACGTGTGGTCGTACACGGCCGCGATCCGGTGTCCGATCGACACGTTGCCCGACTCCGCGTGCTTCGAGTGGGACGATCCGGACCGCTACCTGCGCGGCGACGACCTCGACCCCGACGTGGCCGTGATGCAGGAGCGTGCCGCGTTCCACCGCGGCCTCGACACGTTCCTCGCCGACCTCGCCGCCGATGGCTTCACCGTGTCCCGGGACAACGGCACGTAGGTCGACGGCGTACGACGGCTCGTCGCCGTGTGGGCCGAGCTGCAACAGTCACGATCGACGGCGCGCCGACAGCGCGGCACGTGCACCGAGGAGCGAGCCATGACCGACGAGAACACCATCGACTACGAAGACCTCACGAGCATGCGGCTCGAACAGCACGAGCTCGACGACCTCGTCGCCGGTGGCGGCGAGTGCATCTTCTCGTGGACCACCCAGGACGGCTTCCCCGTGGGCGTCGTGGTCGCGTTCGTGTTCCACGACGGGAAGTTCTGGACCACGTGCGCCGAGCGGCGCAAGCGTGTGCCGGCGCTGCGGCGTCGCCCGCAGTCGGGCATCGTCATCAACCGGGGCGGCAAGACGGCGTCGTACAAGGGAAACTCGATCGTGCACGCTCCGGGCGACGCCGACTTCGACGACCTCAAGGCCTGGTTCTACCCGACCCTGTCGAGACTCGACCAGAACCCCGACGACCCCTACCGGCAGAGCTTCACCAAGTTCCTCGATTCACCGCACCGTGTGATCATCGAGACCGAAGCGCGCCTCGTCGTCGGCTTCGACACGGCACGGTTCCACGCCTTCACCGTCGAGGCGATGCAGGCCGGCCACGGCGCCTGATGGCCCCCTGAC
>JBILUM010000106.1:0-7007 GCA_044370995.1 Ilumatobacteraceae bacterium
GATGATCGCGGTCGTGTTCGTCGGAGCGCCGTTCATCGCGCTGGTGCCGCAGATCGCGACGAACGTGTTCGGTGGCGGGGAGGCCTCGACGTCGATCCTCGTCACCTGTCAGGGCATCGGTGCCGTTGCCGCAGCGGTCACGCTCGGCAGTGTGACGGCGCGCCTCGGCAGTTGGCGTGTGCTGGTGGTCGGCTCGTTCGCCTTCTGCGCTGCGTTGGTGCTCTACGGCGGCGCGCCGGTGTTCGCCGTCGCCGCGTTCGGACTGGTGCTGGTGGGGCTCACCTACGGCTTCGCGTTCACGTCGTTCGCGGGCATCGCCCAACAAGTCGCGCCCGACGAGATGCGCGGCCGCGTGCTCGCGGTGAACAGCTTCGTGCTCGGCACGATGTATCCGCTCGGCCTGCTGGTGCAGGGCGTGATCGCGGATGTGACCTCACTGCGCCTGGTCACCGCCGGGTCGGGCGTGGTGCTGGCCGTCCTGCTGGTGATCCTCGGCACCCACCGTCCCGACGCGCTCGCCCTCGCCGCTGGGCCCAACGACCCTGTCTGACGGGCGGGTGAGGTCAGGCGGGTGAGGTCAGGCGGGTGAGGTCAGGCGGGTGACCGGGGCACGATCGTGCTGGGATCGCAGTTGCTGCCGCACACCGCGACCACCACACGCTCGCCGCGCTCGGGGACGTAGGCCCCGCACCGAAGGGCCGCGAGCGCGGTGGCGCCTCCCGGCTCGGCGATGAGGCGCAGCTCGTCCCACAGCACGCGCTGAGCGGCGCGGATGTCGTCGTCGGTGACGACGACCGACTCGTCGACGTAGTGCCGCACGACCGACCAGGCGATCGCCCCGAGCCGACGGGCGCCGAGCGAGTCGCTGGCGACGCCGCTCACCTCGACGTCGCGGAGCTCACCGGCGGTGAGCGCCGTGTGGAGGCACTGGCTGGTGATCGGTTCGACGCTCACGATCTTGCGGGTGTCGCGCACCCACGCTGCCTGGCCCGCGGTGAAGCCACCGCCCCCGGTCGCGACGAGCAGCGTGTCGTAGCTGTCGAGCTGGTCGCCGAGCTCGGCGGCCATCGTGCCCTGACCGGCCACCACCTCGATGTCCTCGTACGGGTGCACGAGCATCGCCCCGGTCTCGTACTGGTGGGCGTTCGCCGCGGCCTGGGCGTCGTCGTAGAGACCCTCGACCACGTGGACGACCGCGCCGAACGATGCGATGCGCTCGCGCTTCATCACCGGACTCGAGGCGGGCACGAAGATCTCCGCCCGATAGCCGAGCCGACGAGCTGCGTAGGCGACGGCCGCGCCGTGGTTGCCGCCCGATGCCGCGACGAGGCCTGCCTCGGGAACGCCGCTGCCGGCGGCGGCCACCAGGATCTTGTTGAACGCGCCGCGGGCCTTGAACGAGCCGGTGTACTGGAGCAGCTCGAGCTTGAGCGCCACACCGTGCACCAGGCCCAGCTCGCCCGGTCGGGTGGAGATGATCGGGGTGCGGCGCACGAATGGCGACACGCGAGCGCGGGCGGCGGCGATCATGTCGGGAGTGACGAGCGGCTCGGGCTGCGGCGCTGCGGCCGTCGTTCCGGCGACCGGGACCTCGCCCGTGGCCGGGCTCGGCCACGGCGCCGCCGGCGCGCCGGACGGGTCGGGCAGCGGCCCGGGAGGCGTGGCAGAGGGCGTGTCGGCGGGGTCCACGAGCTGGACACTACTGCCGCTCCCCGGCATGCCCTGGTCTCCTCGGACGATCCATCGGCGGCCATGTAGCGTGACGGCCATGTCCGACGACACCCCAGCTCCCACCCCTGCTCCCGGCACGCCGGTCGACGTGAAGCCGCGCAGCCGTGACGTCACCGACGGCATCCAGAAGGCCCCTGCTCGCGCCATGCTCCGCGCCATCGGCATGACCGACGGCGACTGGGGCAAGCCACAGATCGGCCTCGCGAACGCGTGGAACGAGGTGACCCCCTGCAACATGACCCTGCGCCGCCTCGCCCAGTGCGCGAAGCAGGGTGTGAGCGCCGCCGGCGGCTTCGCCATGGAGTTCGGCACGATCACCGTGAGCGACGGCATCAGCATGGGCCACGAGGGCATGCGCGCCTCGCTCGTCAGCCGCGAGGTCATCTGTGACTCGGTCGAGACCGTCATGCACGGCGAACGCCTCGACGGCTTCATCGGCCTCGCGGGCTGCGACAAGAGCATCCCCGCCATGTTGATGGCAGCGGCCCGCCTCGACCTCGCCAGCGTGTTCGTCTACAACGGCTCGATCATGCCCGGCGAGCACCACGGTGACGCGCTCGACATCACGAGCGTGTTCGAGGCCGTCGGCGCCTGTGCCCTCGGCAAGATCACCGAGGAGGAGCTCGGCGAGATCGAGCGCAAGGCGTGCCCCGGTGAGGGCGCATGCGGCGGCATGTTCACGGCGAACACGATGAGCTCGATCGCCGAGGCGATGGGCATGTCGTTGCCCGGCCCCGCATCGCCGCCGGCGATCGACCGTCGCCGCGAGGACGATGCCCGCCGCGCCGGCGAGGCCGTCGTCAACCTCCTGCGCCTCGGCATCACTCCGCGGATGATCATGACCAAGAAGGCCTTCGAGAACGCGATCGCCGTCACCTCGGCCCTCGGTGGCTCCACCAACGCCGTGCTGCACCTGCTGGCCCTCGCCAACGAGGCCGGCGTCGAGCTCGAACTCGAGGACTTCAACCGGATCGCGGCCAAGGTGCCCCACATCGCCGACATGAAGCCGGGCGGCAAGTTCCACATGAGCGACCTCGACCGGGTGGGCGGCGTGCCGATGGTGCTCAAGCACCTCCTCGACGCCGGACTGCTCCACGGCGACTGCCTCACCGTCACCGGCAAGACGATGGCCGAGAACCTCGCCGACATCGACCCGCCCGCGCCCGACGGCGTGGTCGTGCACGCGCTCGACGCCCCGATCCACACCGAGGGCGGCATCGTCATCCTCACCGGCTCGCTGGCGCCGAAGGGTGCGGTCGTGAAGATCGCCGGTCTCACGCAGGAACAGAAGCAGTTCGAGGGCACCGCCCGCGTGTTCGACGGGGAGGACGGCGCGATGGAGGCGATCCTGTCGGGCTCGATGCAGCCGGGCACCGTGATCGTCATCCGGTACGAGGGTCCGAAGGGCGGTCCGGGAATGCGCGAGATGCTCGCGATCACCGGCGCCCTCAAGGGTGCCGGCCGCGGCGCCGACTGCGCGCTCATCACCGACGGCCGCTTCAGCGGCGGCACGTGGGGTTTCTGCATCGGTCACGTGGCGCCCGAGGCGGTCGACGGCGGTCCGATCGCCTTCGTGCGCGACGGCGACCGGATCCGCATCGACACCCACGAGCTCAGCCTCGACCTGTTGGTCGACGACGGCGAGATCGCCAGGCGGCGTGCGTCGTGGCAGCCCAACCCGCCTCGCTACACGAGCGGTGTGCTCGGCAAGTACGCGAAGTTGGTTCAGGGCGCCGAGACCGGCGCGATCACGAACACGCTCTGAAACTGGCGCTGAGTCGTGTCGACGGCCGAACTGTTCGCCGGTCTCGCCGAGGAGCACCGGCGGCTGGTGCTGTCGCGCATGCCCCGACGCGGGTTCCGCAAGGGCGACACCCTGTTCCACGAGGGCGACCTGGGCGACAGCCTCCACGTCATCGACGAAGGGACCGTGGCGGTGCGCACCTCCACGCCGCTCGGCGACATCGTGACCCTGGCGGTGATGGGCGCTGGTGCGAGCTTCGGTGAGCAGGCGTTGCTGTCGGACGACTCGCGGCGCACGGCGAGCGTGGTCGCGCTGGAGCCCGTCGAGACACGTGTGCTGCACCGCCACGACTTCGAGCAGCTCCGCACGGACCATCCGTCGATCGATCGGTTCCTCGTCGAACTGCTGTCGGCCCAGGTGCGTCGGCTGAGTGCGCTCGTGCTCGAAGCGATGTACCTGCCTGCCGATCAGCGCGTCGTCCGCCGGGTGCACGAACTGGCGCAGCTGTACGACCGCGGCGGCGCCACCGCGGACGTCCCCGTTCGCCAGGAGGACCTCGCCACGATGGCGGGCACCACGCGGCAGACGACCAACCAGGTCCTCAAGTCGTTGGAGGACGCCGGTGTGGTCACCCTCGGCCGCGGCCGCGTGGCGGTCGTCGACCGCGCGGCCCTCGCACACCGGGCCCGCTGACCGGCACCGGGCCTGCCATCAGCGCGAAGACGGCCGGTGGTCGTCAGCCCAGCGAACGCTCGAGCGCACGGAGGCGTTCGCAGGCGTTCAGCAGGAGCCGGTAGGTGATCTCCGGCTCCTCCTTCAGCAGGGGGCGCAGCGTGATCGACGCGAGCGAGTAGGCGCGCACCGGTGTCGTCGCCATGACGGTGGCCGACCGGGGTGCCTGGTCGAGGACGGCGAACTCGCCGAAGTACTGGCCCGGCCCGAGGGTCGCGACCTCGTGGCCACGCACCTGCACGGTCGCGCCGCCCTCGACGATGATGTAGAAGCGGCCGGTGAGGTCGCCCTCGGTGACGATCGACTCGCCCGGCGCGAAGGTGTGCTCGCGACACATGTCGGCGATCTGCTGCAGCTTGCGCTTCGGGAGCCCGGCGAAGAGGCCGACCTTGCCGAGGAGCTCGGGGAGAGCGGACGAATCTGACCGGCGTGGCTTCGGCATGTCGGCAGCGTAGTCAGCGTGCGTTGGCGGCGAGAGCGGACAGCACGGTCCGCGCCTGCCACGGCGTGATCCCGGGGTGCGCGGCGGCGATCCGGGCGAGGTGGCCGGCGATCACCGGGGCGGCGAAGCTGTTACCCGTGGCGGAGATGTTGCCCCCGCCGTTCCACGCGAGCGGCACGTCGATGCCCGGCGCGCCCCACTCCGCAGGCCCGCCCGGGTTCCACCAGAAGGTCTCGCGATCGCTGCCGGGCGAGCACGCGACCGAGAAGACGCCGGCGAACTCGCTCGGGATGCTCCGCTTGCGGTCGTTGCTCATCGCGGACACGAGCATCACCCGTTCGAACGCCGCTCGGTCGAGGAGATCCCAGAAGGTCTCGGCGTAGGTCTCGTTGGAGGTCGACAGGCTGAGGTTGACGATGTCGACGTCGTGATCGAGACACCATTCGAGCCCGTGGGCGAACGCGAACGCGCTGCCCTTCAGGTTCGAGGCGAGCACGCGGACGCTGACGAGTTCGACCTCGGGAGCGATCGCGCGGATGACGCCGGCACAGGCGGTGCCGTGTCCGTAGAGGTCGTCGTGCGGCCCCTCCACGAACCGGATGCCGTGCTCCGCGGTGTCGTCGCGTTCGACGACGACGGAGCGGTCGACGCGGCCGACCATCGGGTGGCCCGACTCGATGCCGGAGTCGATCACGGCGACGCGGATGCCCCGACCCGAGCGATCGCCGAACGCCCAGTCGCGGGTGATGGTCGAACCGAGGTCGCCGAGTGGCACCGTGCCGAGGCGTCGGTCGTGGAAGGGTTCCGACCACGCGGGCACATCGTCGACGGCCCGGTCGAGCACCGACAGCACACCGAGCACGATCGTCGCGTCGTCGACGCCGGTCATGATCGGCACCACCGTCAACGATGCGGGCACGAAGCCCGTGCGTTCGGCGACGTCGCGGGCGAACCGCGGGTCGTCGACGGGCCGGTCGACCGTCAGCGACTGTCCGGTGACCGCGGCGTAGCCGGCGAGGCCGCGCCCCACCGGCAAGGTCGTGCCGACGATCGCTGCAGCCCCTTCGCCGTCGGCCGCGACGTAGTGCAGCAGGTCGCCGTCGATCACCGCGACCGACACCGCCGCTGCGCCGAAGGCGGCCCGGGCCTCGCGACAGGCGACCGCGAGCGGTTCGGCGGCGCCAGGGGGGAGCGGCAAGGGAGCCAGCGCGCCCACCAGGGACGCCAGCAGGCCGATCCACCTGCGCGGCGACCACACCGGTTGTGTCGGCGGGACGACACGACCCGTGTCAGCTGGCCGACCGACAGGACCCCACCCGTCCGTCAGACTGTCGACATCGAGCACGACCGCCGCTGCAGGAATTGCAGCGATGGCAAGCACAGGAGCGAACCGACATGAGCACCGAACACGATCAGTCCGCCGACGACACCGAGGCCCACATCCGGATCCGTCAGGTCGAAGACGCCGACACCGACGCCGACACGGACACCGACGCCGACGGTCACCGTCGCTGGATCAATCAGGTCGAAGATGCCGGCACCGACACCGAGGGTCACGTGCGGGCCCGTCACCCCCGTGAGGCGGGCAGCGACGGCGACGACGTCGAAGGCCACCGCCGGGCGCCGTGACCACGGCACCTCGCTGAGCCGCCCCCGGCGGCACTCGCCGGACCCCTTCTGATCCGTCGGCCGTGGGCGGCGTCCCGACGATCAGCTGCCTCGGCGGCGAGCCACCACCAGCTGGGCGGCTCGCCAGCCGAGCAGCAGCGCGCCGGTGACGAGCGTGGCGACGATCACGAACGACGCTGCCGTGCCCCGGTCGAACACGGTGCGCCGGAGCAGCATCCCCAGCGCCACGGTGACGACCCACACGCCTGCACCCGTGCGGAGCGCCTCGGGCCGCCGCCACGCGCGCAGCACGAGCCAGGCGACACCCAACGCGAGCAGGAACGGTGCGGCCACCTTCGCCGTCTCCACCAGGGCGTTGCCGCCCTCGTCATGGCTCCGCCGACCGGCGGCCACGAACACGATCACGGCGACGACGTCGAACGCCGCCGCACGCAGCACCCGTCGCGACGAGACCGGCTCGGACGCCTGAGCGGCGGACGTGGCGTGGGACGAGGTGTCGGGCACGCCCGTCACTGTGCCTGGAACCTGCCGAGACCGCCCTTGTAGAACAGCAACGGCCGCGGTTCGGTCGCCGGATCGGCGTGCTCGAGTTCGACCACACGCCCCATCACGAAGTGGTGGTCGCCGGCGTCGTAGACCTCGTCGATGGTGCAGTCCATGTACGCGATCGCCGCGTCGAGCACCGGCGACCCGGTGATGTCCGACGGGTGCCAGGCGACCCCGTCGAAG
>JBILUM010000107.1:0-7003 GCA_044370995.1 Ilumatobacteraceae bacterium
ACCCAACAGGTCGACGGCAACCACCTCGCGATGCTGCCCGAGGATCTCCATGCACCGCGTCCACGTGGTTGCGGACGACCCGAGCCCGTGGACGAACACGATCGGCGGCGCACCCGTTGCTGCGGTGCCGGCCCTCACCACGTGCAATCTCATGCCTGCTCCTCCACGCCCGTCTCCGTGACTCCGTCACCCTGACCCTGTCGCCAGGTCGGGTCGGCGAGTCGACGTTCAGCATGGCATCCGCGGGCCGTCTTCTCCGACACCTCCGGCTCGCGGGCGAGCTCGGCAGCGGTGACGCGGCCGCGCCGCTGGAGGATGAGCAGGGTGGCCACCAGGCGATCGGCGCGCAGACGTGGACATCTTCTTCCGAGAACTGGACACGCGCTGACCAGGTTCCTCGGGCACACTCATCCCATGTCCCCCGTCACCCCCTCGTCGGGCTCGTCCGACGCACCCACCATCGAAGCCAGCGGGCTGCGCAAGCACTACGGCGACGTGCATGCCCTCGCCGGCCTCGACCTCGTGGCCCCCGCCGGTCAGGTCACCGCGATCCTCGGCCCCAACGGCGCCGGCAAGACCACGTTCGTGAAGGCCGTCGCCACCCTGCTCAAGCCCGACGCCGGGTCACTGCGCGTGGCCGGCATCGACGCCATCGCCCGCCCCGACCTCGTCCGCCGCGCCATCGGCCTCGCCGGCCAGAACGCCGCGGTCGAGCCCGCGCTCACCGGGCGCGAGAACCTGGTCATGGTCGCCAAGCTGTTCGGCCACGATGCCAAGGCGGCGAAGGCAGCCGCGCAGGTGGTGCTCGACGAGATCGGGCTGAGCGACGACGCCGACCGGCAGGTGAAGGGCTACTCCGGTGGCATGCGTCGCCGGCTCGACCTGGGCGCCAGCCTCGTCGGTGCCCCGAAGGTGCTGCTCCTCGACGAGCCCACCACCGGCCTCGACCCGCGCACCCGGATCGAGCTCTGGGAGTCGATCCGCTCGCTGGTGCGTGGCGGCACCGACGTGTTGCTCACCACCCAGTACCTCGAGGAAGCCGACCAGCTCGCCGACCACATCGTGATCGTCGACCACGGTCGGGTGATCGCGGATGGCACGCCCACCGAGCTGAAGACCCGGGCAGGTCTCGACGTCGTCGAGGTGCGCGTCCGCCACGCCACCGACATCGGCGCGATCGCCGAGGTGCTCGCACCGCTCGGCACCGAGCCGCCCCACATCGACGAACCCGCCCGCCGCATCGCCGTCCCCGTGCAGGACGGCACCAAGGCCCTCACCGAAGCGGTCCGCATCATCGGCGAGCGCGAGATCGCCCTCGACGATGTCGGCCTCCGCCGCCCCACCCTCGACGAAGTCTTCCTGACCCTGACCGGAGCCCCCTCGTGAACACCGCAGTCGCCACCAGCATCAGCGCCTCGATCCAACAGCCCGCCAACCCGCCGGGCGTGTGGGCCACGGCCTCCACCTACGCGGGCCGCACCATCCGCCAGTTCGTCCGCACCCCGCAACTGCTGATCGTCAACGCGGTCACCTCCACCATGTTCCTGCTGATCTTCCGCTTCGTGTTCGGCGGGGCGATCACGACCGAGGTCGAGTACGTCAACTTCCTGATCCCGGCACTGGCCGCGGTGAGCGGGTTGTTCGCCGGCGGCGCGGTCGGCGTCGCCGAAGACCTCGAGAGCGGCCTGTTCGACCGACTGCGCTCCCTGCCGGTGCCGCGGCCCGCCGTCCTGCTCGGCCGCTCGCTGGCCGACACCGCGCTCAATGCCTGGGGAACCGTCGTCACCCTGCTCGTCGGCTTCCTGGTCGGCTTCCGGGTGAACGGCGGACTCGTCGGTGCGCTCGCGGCGCTGGCGCTGTGCCTGGTCTTCTCGACGGCGTTCACCTGGCTGATGATCTTCCTCGGCCTGGTGTCCGGTTCGGCGCAGGCCGCGCAGGGCATGTCGTTCTCGGTGTTCCCGCTGATCTTCGTGTCGAGCGCCTATGTGCCGGTCGAGACGATGCCGGGCTGGCTGCAGCCGATCGCCGAGAACCAGCCGGTCACTGCGATGGTGGGCGCCGTGCGCGCCCTCACGATCGGTGGTGACACCGAAGCGCTGCTCGGCCACTCGACCACCTGGTTCGTCGTGCGCTCGCTGCTGTGGTCGGCAGCCATCCTCGTGGTGTTCGCGAGCCTGTCGGCGCGCCGCTTCGCCCGCCTCTGATCAGCGGCCGGCCACCAGTTGCACCAGACGGGCGATGTGCTCGGGCTGCATGCCGCAGCACCCGCCCACGATCGTCGCGCCGGCCGTGAGCCACTCGTCGACGAACTCGCTGTAGCTGCTCGGGTCGAGGTCGTCGCGGAACGCGGCGATCTGGGCGTTCGCCTCGCCGCCATCGGTGTGGCTCGACAGGAACCGGTTGGCGTAGCCGCCCACCGCTGCGCCGGTGCCGACGGCGCGGCCGGCAGCGGTGCGGATCGCCGGGGTGATCGTCTCGGCCTGGCAGCAGTTGAACAGCACCGCCGCCGCACCGAGGTCGAGCGCCGCCGCCACCGCGTCGTCGATCGGTTCACCCGAACGCAGGGTGCCGGGATGGTGGTCGTCGAGGGTGAACGAGATCCACAGCGGCCGGTCGCCGACGCCCGCTCGATCGATCGCGTCGCGCACGGTGCGTGCCTCGGCGATCGCGCCGAGGGTCTCGCCGAGCCAGAGGTCGATGTGGGGTGCGAGCCCCTCGACGAGCGGGTCGATGATCGGGCCGGCCGCGTCGGCGTCGAACAGGTCGGGGCGGTACGACCCGAACAGCGGCGGCAGTGAACCGGCCACCTGCACGGGTGTCGGCGCAGCATCGGCAGCCTGGCGGGCGAGCCGCCCCGACAGCTCGGCGAGCTCGAGCCCACGCGCCGCGAACCGGTCCTCGCCCAGATGGAACGGCACGATCGCGTAGCTGTTGGTGGTGATCACCTCGGCGCCGGCGTCGATGAAGTTCGTGTGCGCCTGCACCACCCAGTCGGGGCCCTCGAGCAGCGCCAGGGCGGACCATTCGGGCTGACGGAAAGGGGCCCCGATGCGCATGAGTTCGCGTCCCATGCCGCCGTCGAGAACGGTGATCCGACGAGAACTGCGCATGCCGGCGAGTCTCCCAGTCGCGCGTTGCGCGGTCGCGGCACGCGCGTGGCATTCCACGCGATTGATCGCGATTCGTCATGTACGCGAGCGCGCTCGCGGACGAGCGCAGCCGCGACTCAGGGCAGCGACGGGCGGATGAGGAACTTCTGTCCGGTCGCCTGCTTCGCATAGGTCTGGATCGCGTCGAGCGACAGTGCGCCCGCGAGGGAGACCTCGTCGGTGTAGTGGCTGGCGAAGGTGGTGGTGAGCTCGTCCACCACACGCTGGCGCAGACGCAGCATGCCGGGCACGCCGAGCTTCTGCAGGAACGGCGTGAGCAACCAGCCGCCGATGCTCCACATCATCCCGAAGCTGCGGATCAGCTCGGTCGGGCTGCGGTCGAGCCCGCCGTAGATGTAGACCTGCTTGTGCACCGACGAGCCGTACCGGCTGTACTCGGTGGCGTTGGCGTTGATCGCCGCCTCCATGCAGCCGAGGATCTGGCTGGCCAACCGGCCACCGCCGGTGGCGTCGAACGCGATGGTGGCGCCGGTCGCGCGGAGCGCCGCGATGAGGTCGTCGGTGAACGTCGGCGCGCTCGAGTCGCACACGTACTCGGCGCCGAGGTCGCGCAGCAGGCCCGCCTGCTCGGGTCGGCGAACGATGTTCACGAGCGGCACCTCGTCGGCGAGGCAGATCTTCACGAGCATCTGGCCGAGGTTCGATGCCGCCGCCGTGTGGACGAGCGCGGTGTGGCCCTCCATCCGCATCGTCTCCACCATGCTCAGTGCGGTGAGCGGGTTGACGAAGCACGACGCGCCGTCGCGCGGATCGGTGCCGTCGGGCAGCACGAGGCACGACATCGCGGGCACGGCCCGGTACTCGCCGTACGTGGCCCCGCCGATGATCGCGACCAGCTTGCCGAGCAGCGCCTGCGCATCGGGGTGCTCGCCGGCCGCGACCACCACGCCCGAGCCCTCGTTGCCGACCGGCATCGACTCGCCGAGACGCGGGGTGAGACCCTGCATCACGGCCGACGGCACGGGAGCGGTGACCACGGGCGAGTCGGCGGAGCCGGCGCTCGTGGCCTTGCTCACGTCGGCCATGGCGAGCAGCAGCCCGAGGTCGGACGGGTTGATCGGCGCGGCCTCCATGCGAACCAACACCTCGTGCGCGGCAGGCGCTGGCATGTCGATCGTGGCGATCGACAGCTCGAGCGTGCCGTCGACGGTGACGAGCGACCGGATCTGGCGCATCGTGGCGGGGAGTTCGGACATCGGGTGCCTCCAGGCGGAGCGTGGTGTGCCCGCGACACTACGGCCGGGTGCGACCCGCTGTCGCCGGGGCCGCAGTTCGCGACGAGTCGGTCAGGCCTCGAGGGCCGTCTTCACCCGGTCGAGGGTGCGTTGCATGCCCTTCGTCATCGACTTCGAGCGGAAGAGGACGCGCTCGTAGACGAAGCCCATCACACCCTTCGGCTCGTACTCGAACGTCTCGGTCACCGCGGTCGCGGCGCCGTCGACGCCCGACGGCTCGAAGCGATAGGTCCACGTCGTGTAGCCCTCGGCGACGAACGCGAACACGCTGCCCGGCTCGCACGCGGTGACCTCGGACGTGGTGGTCCACGCCTTCACCGTGCGGCCCCCGACACGAGCGACGTTGTCGCCCTCGAAGCGCGCGCCGACGGCCGGGCCGGTGGCACCGTCGACCCATCGGCCGGCGATGCACTCGGGGCTCCACTCGCCCATCCGCGTGATGTCGGCGACGGCCGCCCACACCTCGGCGGGCGGACGGGCGATGACGGTGCGGGCCGATCCGGTGGCCATGAGATCTCCTAGAGCTGTGCGGCGGCGGTGTCGATGAGGCGCTGCAGGTGGAGGCCTCGGTGGATGTCGAGCGGGTGCGGCGTCGCGGTGCGCACGGCCTCGGCGAACTCGGCAACGATGCGTCGCTGCGCGGTGCGCACCTCGGCGACCATCTGCTCCTGGGTGAACGCCGCTGCGTCGAAGCGCCGATTGCCGTCGAGGCCGTGCACCTCCACGGCGAGCCCACCGTTCTGGTTGGAGGTCGCGGAGAGCGCCGCCTGGCTGACCCGGCCGTTCTCGTGTTCGCATTCGAGCAGCACGATCTTCTGTGCGTCGCCGCGGGCGGTGATCCCGACGATCGTGCCGAGCGCTGCGTCGAGACCGTCGAGCACGTGCGGGCCGAGGTCGAGCAGGCCGCCCTGCTGCAGACGCCACGGGGTGGCGAAGTAGGAGCCGGGCACGCACCCGTTGCCGAAGAACGACGCACGTCCGCCGTAGCTGTCGAACATGCGGGCCTCCTCGAGGAAGGTCCGCATCGAGTCGTAGTAGCGGTTGGTGAAGATCACCTGGGAGATCACGCCGGCCGCGTCGATCGCACTCGCCAGTTCCTCGGCCTCGGCGGTGTTCAGGCCGACCGGCTTGTCGAGCAGCACGGCCTTGCCGGCGCGGGCGGCGCGGCCGGCCAGCTCGGCCTGCACGTCGGGCGGGAGGCTGAACGTGACGGCGTCGCACGCCTCGAACAGCGCGTCGAGGTCGGTGAAGGCCTCCACCTCGTGGGTGGCGGCGAGCTCACCCGCGGCCTCTGGCCGGCGGGCCCACACGCCGACGAAGTCGACGTCGGGCGACGCCGCCAGCATCGGTCCGGTGAACAGGTGGCCCCACGGGCCGGCTCCGACGAGTCCCATGCGCAGTCGTTCGCTCATGGGCGCCACTCTGGCACGTCGGCGACGGGCGCGATGCCCGCCGCCGCCCGCCGCTGAGTGCTGCCTGCCCGCACGGCTACATTGCGCGCGGCGTCGGTGAGGGACCGACCCGTCGAGAGCCCGTCGAGAGGGGAACCCGCATGAACGCACCGGCACCCGGCACCCAGGAATGGCTCGATCTCGTGATCGAGGACGTGGTCGAGCCCGATCTCCCGATCGTCGATCCGCACCATCACCTCTGGCCCGTCGGCGGCGCGCTGCCGTACGGCCTGGCCGAGCTGCACGCCGACACCGGCGACGGCCACCGCGTGGAGCAGACGGTGTTCGTCGAGTGCCACGCCGCGTACCGAGTCGACGGCGATCCCGAGCTCGCGCCGGTCGGCGAGACGGAGTTCGTGGCCGGCGAGGCGATGCGCGATCCGGCGCACCTCATCAGCGGCATCGTCGCCCATGCCGACCTCCGCTCGCCCCGTCTCGACGAGGTGCTCGATGCACACGAGGCCGCCGCGCAGGGGCTGTTCCGCGGCATCCGCCACGCCCTGTCGCACGCGCACCATCCCGAGGCGTTGATGATCCCGGGTCGCGCCGGCGCCGACCTGTACCTCGAGCCCGCCTTCCGTTCGGGCGTGGCACGCCTCGGCGAGCGCGGCCTCACCTACGACACCTGGCACTACCACTACCAGAACCGCGAGCTGCTCGAACTGGCACGCGCGGTGCCTGGCACCACCATCGTGTTCGACCACTTCGGCACGCCGCTCGGCGTCGGCCCGTACGCGGCGCAGCGCGAGGAGATCTTCGAGCAGTGGCAGCTCGACATCGCCGCGATCGCCTCGTGCGACAACGTGGTCGCCAAGCTCGGCGGACTCGCGATGCCCGACAACGGCTTCGGGTGGAACACCGCCGACCGACCCCCGACCTCCGACGAGTTCGTCGCCGCGCAGTCCCGGTACTACCTGCACGCGATCGAGTGCTTCGGCCCCGAACGCTGCATGTTCGAGTCGAACTTCCCCGTCGACCGGTTCTCGCTGTCGTACCGCACGGTGTGGAACGCGTTCAAGAAGCTGACTGCCGACTTCACGGCCGACGAGCGGACCGCGATGTTCAGTGGCACGGCTCGCCGCGTCTACCGGCTCGCCTGACCGGCCCTGCGCTCGGGCGACGCGGACCGACAGGTGCCGAGCACGAA
>JBILUM010000108.1:0-6964 GCA_044370995.1 Ilumatobacteraceae bacterium
CGCCGGTGCGCTGTACCCGCCGAAGAAGTTCTTCGGTGCGGCCCGCAACATCGAAGAGGGCGGTTCGCTCACGATCCTCGCCACGGCGCTGGTCGAGACCAACAGCCGCATGGACGACGCGATCTTCGAGGAGTTCAAGGGCACGGGCAACATGGAGCTGCGCCTCGACCGCAAGCTCGCCGAGCGCCGCATCTACCCGGCGATCGACGTCGACGCGTCGAGCACCCGTCACGAGGAGCTGCTGTTCGACCGCAAGCAGCTGCAGATGGTGTGGAAGCTGCGCCGCGTGCTCTCCGGTCTCGCCGCCGACGGCAACGCGGCCCCGGGCCTCGAGCTGCTCGTCGACCGGCTCAAGACGTTCCGGACCAACGACGAGTTCCTCAACGAGATCGCCAAGCAACCGTCCATGTGACCCCCGCGTCACCCGCGACGGCAGCCCTCGCCCCGCGCGCACTCCCCTGACCTGGGGTGATGCGCCGGTGGAGGGGCGATCCCTCGCCGATACACTCAACTGTCCGATTTCTCGTTGGAGCGCATCATGAAGACCGACATCCATCCGAAGTACGCCGAGATGACCGTGAAGTGCTCGTGCGGCAACACCTTCACCACCGGTTCCACCAAGGGTGGCGACCTCAACCTCGAACTCTGCAACGAGTGCCACCCGTTCTTCACGGGCAAGCAGAAGCTCGTCGACACCGGTGGCCGCGTCGAGCGCTTCAACAAGCGCTACGGCGAGCGCAAGGGCAAGTGATCGCCCGCTGATCCCGAGTCGTTCGGCACACCCGAACGTTCGCAACGACGTCGATGACGACCCGGCCGCACGGCCGGGTCGTCGTCATTTTTCGCTCAGGTCGTCGACGCTGCGTGGCGAACGGTGGGAACCCCCCGCTGCACGTCTCAAGTCGTCGCCAGGACGACCGATGACCCACTGACCGCCCACCGTCGGGCGCTCCGGGGGACCGGCGGCGCTCGCGACATCCGTCAGGAGAGACCGTGGCCGATCCCGCCGACATCGCCCACCTGTTGCGCCGAACCGAGTTCGTCGCGAAACCCGCCCGCGTGGCCGAGCTGAGCGCGCTCAGCCTCGATGCCGCCGTCGACAACGTCCTCGACTTCACCCCGAACGGCAGTCCGACCGTGCCGGCCGGCCTGGCCGTGCACGATCCGGACAACGGGTGGGAGCAGTACGTCGCCGCCGTCGACTGGTGGTACGACGCGATGAAGAGCCGGCCCCGCCCGATGCAGGAGAAGATGACCCTGTTCTGGCACGGCCATTTCGCGAGCTCGTGGTTCGACGGCATCGGCCGTTCGGACCACATGACCCATCAGAACCAGCTCTACCGCACGCAGGCGCTCGGCAACTTCCGCACCCTCACCCACGCCATGGCGCTCGAGCCGGCGATGCTCGTGTACCTCAACAACGCCGACAACCGCAAGGAAGCGCCCAACCAGAACTTCGCCCGTGAGCTGATGGAGCTGTTCACGCTCGGGGTCGGCAACTACACCGAGGGCGACGTCGAGGCGGCAGCCCGGGCCTGGACGGGGTACAACGCCGACTGGCCGAACTACCAGTACCAGTTCTACTCGAGCCGCCACGACAACACGAACAAGACCTTCTTCGGCACCACCCGCAACTGGAACGGCCCGGGCATCATCGACGAGATCCTGCGCGACAACCTGCCGAAGAAGCAGATCGCTGCTCGCTACCTCGTGAACAAGCTGTGGGACTTCTTCGCCCATCCGGGTGGCCCGAGCAACGTGATCGATGCGCTCACCACCGTGTTCCTGAACAGCGATCTCGACGTGCGCGTCCTGATGCGAGCGCTCCTGCTGCGGCCCGAGTTCTACGGCACGACGGCGAAGCAGGGGCTCGTGCGCACGCCCGTCGAGTGGATCGTCGCGATCATGCACGCCACCGGGCTCACGCCCGATCAGCTTGGGGTGTCGTGGATCGGCGAACGGATGGGACAGTCGCTGTTCAACCCGCCGAACGTCGCGGGCTGGAAGCACAACGCCTACTGGTTGAACACGAGTGCGTTGAGCGGCCGTGCACAGGTGGCCCGCGGTGTCACCTGGCACCTGCGCAACAACGACGGCTTCGCCAACCTGAGCGCGCTGACGACGGCCGCCGCGGTCGACTTCGTCGCCAACTACTTCGACATCGCCCCGCTCAGCGGCACGACGCGCAACGCCCTCATCGCCGCACACCAGGCCGAGCGCGACGCCCAGCGGTGGGTGAGCTGGTGGGCCCCCACCAACCTGCTGACCATGGCGATGCTCAGCCCCGAACTGCACATGGCCTGACGGCGCCGGACAGGAAGAAGGATCTCGATGCTCGACCAGGACATCTCCACCGCCGATGCCCGCCGCCTCCTGAGCGTCGGCCCTCGCCAACTCGCCCTCGCCACGCCCGACGTCATCGGACCGAGCGGATGGACCCGCCGCGGCTTCCTCCAGGCCGTCGGCCTCGGTGTGGGCGGCGGCGCGCTCACCGGTGCGCTCGGCGACGGGTTCCTGCCCGGCGAATGGGACGACGTGCGCGGTGCGTTCGCCAGCCCACCGATCGGGCCGACCGACGGCATCCTCGTGACGATCATGCTCTACGGCGGCAACGACGGGTTGAACACCGTCGTGCCGTACACCGACGGCGCGTACTACCAGCAGCGGTCGAACATCGCCGTGCCGGCGAACCAGGTGCTGCCGATCAACGGCCAGGTGGGCCTCCACCCGCAGCTGCCGTACCTGCACTCGATGTACCAGCGCGGCCAGATGGCGATCGTGCAGGGCGTCGGCTACGCGAACCCCGACCTGTCGCACTTCACGTCGATGGCGATCTGGATGAACGCCCGGTACGGTCCGGGCGCGCCGACCACCGGCTGGATCGGACGGTGGCTCGACGGCCTCGGTGCCGCCCAGGCCGAACTCGGGGCAGCGACCATCGACGCATCGGTGGCTCTCCATCTCGTCGGAGCGCAGCGACGCGCGGTCGGGATCTCGCCGTGGGGCGACATGTTCGGCGTCGACAGTCAGCCCCAGGACCTGCGGATGTACGAGGGCATCAAGGCGATGGCGACTGCCGGGTCGGGCCGTGGCCAGTGGCACGACATGTTCGCGAGCACGATGCGGACCCAGCTGAACCTGGCTCACGACGTCGCCCCCGCGTTCGAGCAGACCCTGCCCGACGGCAACCTCTCGAAGAAGATGACGATCGCCGCCCGGCTGATCAACGCGAACATCGGCCTGCGCGTGATCGACGTCGGCCTCGACGGCTTCGACAACCACGACGACCAGCTCGCCAACCACCCCGACCTCCTCGCCGAGATCGACACCTCCATCGCGACGTTCTACGGCACCCTGTCGCCCGCCTACCGCGACCGGGTGACGATCATGACGATGTCCGAGTTCGGCCGCACCTCGTGGTCGAACCAGTCCGGCGGCACCGACCACGGCACTGCCGGACCGATGTTCGTCATGGGCACACGCGTGAAGGGCGGCCTCTACGGCCAGGGCCCCACGCTCGCAGGTCTGGGCCAGTGGGACCGCCTGCCCGCGTACGTCGACTTCCGCAGCGTGATCGGCTCGGTGATCGACGGCTGGCTCGGCGGTGGCGGCAGCACCATCTTGAACGGCAACTTCGAGAACCTCGGCCTGTTCGCCGGCTCGCCCGGCACCCCCGGCGGAGACATCCCCGTCGTCGTCCTGCCGCCGGCGGCGCCGAGCGGGTTCGTGGCCACCGCGCCCCAGCGCGTGTTCGACACCCGTGACGGCACCGGTGGACGTGAGACGCCGCTCGGGGCGGGCGAGACCTGGCGATTCACGATCGCGGGCAAGTACGGCATCCCGCTCGATGCGGTCGCGGTCGCGGTCAACCTCACCTCGGTCGACGCCACCGCGGCGACGTTCGTCACGGTGTCGCCGAGCGGCGAGATGCGGCCGTTCGCCTCGAACCTCAACCCGGTCCCGGGCGCGGCGATCCCCAACCTGGTGCTCGCGCGAGTGGGCGTGGGTGGCTCGATCGACCTGTTCAACAACGCCGGAACGGTCCATCTGGTCGGCGACGTCGTCGGCTACTTCTCACCGAGCAGCGACGTCGGCCTCGAGTCGCTCGCACCGGCACGACTGCTCGACACGCGCGACGGCACCGGGGGGCGCCTCGGCACGCTCGGACCCGGCGAGTCGATCGACGTGCAGGTCACCGGTCGAGGTGGCGTGTCCGAGTCGTGCGAGGCCGTGGCGCTGAACATCACGGCGACCGAGCCGAGCAACCCGAGCTACCTCACGGTGTGGCCGACCGGTCAGACCAAGCCGTTGGCGTCGAGTGTGAACATGGCCGCCGGGCAGACCGTCCCCAACATGGTGCTCGCCAAGGTCGGCGCCGGCGGACGGGTGAGCATCTTCAACCACTCGGGCAGCACGCACGTCGTGGTCGACGTGCTCGGTTGCTTCAGCTCGGGCGTGTCGTCGAAGTTCGTGTCGCTGTCACCGGCGCGCGTGCTCGACACCCGGGAAGGCATCGGTGCCCCGCAGGCGTCGCTCGGTCGCGGCGCGCTGTCGCTCGCGCTCGCTGGGCGCGGTGGCGTGCCGTCGAGCGGTGCCTCCGCCGTGCTGCTGAACGTCATCGCGGTCGCGCCGACCACCGGCACGTACGTGACGGTGTTCCCCACCGACGTCGAACGACCCGTCGCGTCGAACCTCAACGCTGCGGCCGGTCAGGTGGTGCCGAACATGGTGATCGCCCGTCTCGGTGGCGACGGCGCGGCCGCGATCTACAACAACAGCGGCACGGTCGACCTGGTCGCCGACGTGATGGGCTACTTCACCGGTTGATCGTCGGCGCTGCCGTGCCGTGCCGTGCCATGCCGTGCCGTGCCGTGCCGTGCAGCGGCCGCAGGGCCCGTCCGGGCGCCTGCCGGTAACCTGCCGACGATGGCGTCCACGATCGATCCCGCCCGCCGCGCCCAGCTGAACACGATGCGCGTCGCCGCGCTCGTCGCCGACCAGGGCGCGGTCGCGACCGACGTCCGTGCGTCCCTCGGCGCCGGCGCGGCGCTGCTCACCGAGAACGGCACGGCCTGGACCCTCCTCGCCGATCTGCCCGATCGGGGTCCCGACCGCCAGCTCGGCGCAGCGCTCGCGTGGGCGGTCCGCAACGGCGCCGCTCGGGTGCACGTCGTCGCCGAGTCGGGGACGGGCACCATCGCCCGCCGCTCGCCCGGCTTCACCCTGCCGATCCGGGTGTCGCACCTCGAGGGGCGCACGCACGTCGACGCACTCGTCGAGCCGCTGCCCGAACCGGGGGTCACCGACGAGGCCCATCGAGCGTTCGTCGACCTCATCATCGAGGGCGGTGCGTCGCCGGTGGAGGAACACGGCGTGGTCGCGGGCGAGGTCGACGGGCTCGAGGTGTGCCGCGTCGTCACCGACGCGTTCACCGGCGAGGTCCGCCTCGAGGTGGGAGTCGGGGCGCACGACCGCGAGACGTTCCAGATGCTGCACGGCGCCCGTCCGACCGTGGAAGCGCTCGCCGACGTCGTCCGTGCCGTCGCCCAGCATCGCCGCGACGGCGCGCCGCAACACCCGCTCAACCAGCTCGCCGCGAGCCGCCGTCTGCGTGCCCGCCTGCTCGCCGCACCGTCGCTCGTCGGTGCCACGGCGCTCGCCGTGGTCGCGCCGCCGATCGCACGCGCCAACGTGAAGGACCAGTTGCCGTGCGCCGCGAGGGAACCCGGCACCGGGCTGCTCGTCGTCTGCACCACCGGCATCGACCTCGACGTCGTGCCGTGGGCGGTCGACGCGATCGCGTTCCACGCGGCCGAGCGCTGCATCATCGCGGCCCCGGCCCGCGATGTCATCGACGTGCAGGAACGGCTGGCCGCGATCGTGCGCGTGCCCACCTCGTTCGTCGCCATCTGACCCCGCCTGACCCCGCCTGACCCCGCCTGACCCCGCATGTCTCGACCGTCCCCGACGGCGCGGACCGCAGCGACCGTCGGGTCGCGCCACTAGCCTCGCGACACCGTGATCGATCGTCTGGCTGCCGTGGAGGACGAGTACTCCCTGCTCGAGACCAGCCTGGGCGACCCCGAGGTGCTCTCCGATCCGGTGCAGCTGCGCTCGATCTCCAAGCGGTACAAGGACCTCACCCCGCTGGTGGAAGCGATGCGTACGTTCCGCGCCCGCACCGCCGACGCCGAGACCGCCAAGGAGTTCATGAACGCCTCGGCCGGCGACGAGCGCGAGCTCTGGCGCGCCGAGTACACCCAGGCCGAGGCCGATGTCGAGCAGCTCGGCGACGAGATCCGCACCCTCATGCTGCCGAAGGATCCCAACGACGGCCGTGCGGTGATCATGGAGATCCGCGGCGCGGAGGGCGGCGAGGAGGCCAACCTGTTCGCCCGCGACCTGTTCGAGATGTACCAGGGCTGGGCGTCGCGGCAGGGGTGGAAGCTCGAGGTTCTGTCGAGCGACCCCAGCGATCTCGGTGGTCTCAACCAGATCACCTTCGTGGTGCGCGGCGACACCGCGTGGAGCCATCTCAAGTTCGAGGGTGGGCCGCACCGCGTGCAGCGCGTGCCCGTGACCGAGAGCCAGGGCCGCATCCACACGTCGTCGGCGACGGTGATGGTGCTGCCCGAGGCCGACGAGGTCGATGTCGATCTCGACGAGCGCGATCTCGACATCGACGTGTACCGCAGCAGCGGCGCGGGCGGTCAGAGCGTCAACACCACCGACTCCGCCGTGCGCATCACGCACCGGCCCACTGGGCTGGTCGTCACGATGCAGGACGAGCGCAGCCAGCTCCAGAACCGCGCCCGGGCGCTGCAGGTGCTCCGTGCCCGCCTGCTGCAGCTGAAGCAGGACGAGCAGGACGCGGCGATGTCGGCCGAACGGCGCTCGCAGGTGGGCGGCGGCGGTCGCAGCGAGAAGATCCGTACCTACAACTTCAAGGAGAACCGGCTCACCG
>JBILUM010000235.1:0-5110 GCA_044370995.1 Ilumatobacteraceae bacterium
CAGCTCTCCGGGAGCTCGCCGCACGCTCCCGGTAACCTCTCTGGCGTGTTGCGCTACCTCACCGCCGGCGAATCGCACGGCCAGGCCCTCGTCGTCATCGTCGAAGGTCTCCCTGCCGGGCTCGAGATCACGGTGGAGGAGATCCAGGCCGAGATGGCCCGCCGCCGCCTCGGGTACGGACGTGGCCCACGCCAGCGCTTCGAACAGGACGAGCTGACCCTGGTGGGTGGGGTCCGCCATGGCCGCACGCTCGGATCGCCGGTCGCGATCGAGATCAAGAACAGCGAGTGGTTCCGCAGCGACAAGTGGCACGAGGAGATGTCGCCGGCCCCCGGCGCCACCAAGGACCCGCTCACGCAGGTGCGGCCCGGCCATGCCGACCTCGTCGGGATGCAGAAGTACGGCTTCACCGACGCTCGCGACGTGCTCGAACGGGCGAGCGCCCGCGAGACCGCCGCCCGGGTGGCCGCCGGAGCGCTCGCCAAGAAGCTGCTGGGCGAACTCGGCTGCCAGGTGTTGTCGCACGTGATCCAGATGGGCGCCGCGCGGTCGAACGCCACCGCTCGGCCCACGTTCGCCGACCTCGACCGCGTCGACGAGTCGCCCGTGCGGTGCTTCGACACCGCGGCCGAGGAGGCGATGATCGACGAGGTCAAGGACGCGGCGAAGGACGGCGACTCCCTCGGCGGCATCGTCGAGGTGCTGGCCTACGGCGTGCCGGTCGGTCTCGGCAGCCATGTGCACTGGGATCGCAAGCTCGACGCATCGCTGGCTCAGGCCATCATGAGCATCCAGGCCGTCAAGGGCGTGGAGATCGGTGACGGGTTCGAGGTGGCAGGTCGGCGCGGCAGCGCCGCGCACGACCCGATCGTGTGGGATGCCGAGGCGAACGACTACCGGCGCGAGAGCACGCTCGCCGGCGGCACCGAGGGTGGCATGAGCACGGGTGAGCTGCTCGTGGTGCGAGCCGCGATGAAGCCGTTGGCGACGCTCAACCGGCCGACGCTGAAGACCGTCGACGTGGTCACCAAGGAGGAGACGGTGAGCTTCAAGGAGCGCACCGATGTCACGGCCGTTCCCGCGATGGGCGTCGTCGCCGAGACCATGGTCGCGCTCGTCCTCGCAGCCGAGGCCCAGCGGAAGTTCGGTGGCGACAGCGTGCGCGAGTTCGTCCGCAACGCGCAGTCCTTCGAGGCGTCGCTCCGCTCGTCGTGATGCCCGGCGACCGCCACCTCGTGCTCGTCGGCCTCATGGGCGCGGGCAAGTCGACCGTCGCCCGTGCGCTCGGCGAGCGGCTCGGCAGGCGCCTGGTCGACACCGACTCCGTCATCGAGGCGCGCACCGGACGGACCGTTCGGGAGATCTTCGCCGACGACGGTGAGCCGGCGTTCCGCGACCTCGAGGCGCAGGTGCTGGCCGACGCGCTCGCCGACCCCGAACCCACCGTCATCGCCGCTGCGGGCGGCGTCGTGCTGCGCGACGAGAACCGTGCGGTGCTGCGTTCCTCGGGGGCCCGTGTGGTGTGGCTGGCGGCCGACCCGTCGGTGCTGTTGGAACGTGTCCGCTCCGGCGGGCACCGTCCCGCGCTCGACGCCGACCCAGCAGGTACGTTGCGGCGGATGCACGAGACCCGTGAACCGCTGTACCGCGAGGTGGCCGACCTCATCGTGAGCGTCGACGGCCGCAGCGTGAGCGACGTGGTGGAGGCGATCCTGCGATGAGCGAACTCCGCACCGTCCGCGTGCCCCTCGCCGAGCGTTCCTACGACGTCCTCGTCGGGCACGGCGCTCGCCACGAGCTCGCCTCGCTGATCCCGTCCTCGGCCCGTCGCGCCGCGGTGATCACCCAGCCCGGCATCCCGGTCGAGATCGACGCCGGTATCCCCACCGACGTCTTCCAGATCGGTACCGGCGAGGACCACAAGCACCTGGGCACGATCGAGTCGCTGTGCCGTTCGTTCGCGCGTGTGGGGCTCACCCGCAACGACGTGGTCATCGGCCTGGGCGGCGGCATGGTCACCGACGTCGCCGGGTTCGCTGCGTCGGTGTGGCACCGCGGCATCCCGGTCGTGCATGTGGCCACCACCCTGTTGGGCATGGTCGATGCGGCGATCGGCGGCAAGACCGGCGTGAACCTGCCCGGCTCGTCCGGCGATGGCGGCAAGAACCTGGTCGGCGCGTTCTGGCAGCCGAGCGGTGTGATCTGCGACCTCGACGCCCTCGCGACGCTGCCGCCGCGCGAGCGTCGGTGCGGGTACGGCGAGATGGCCAAGTACCACTTCCTCACGGGCGACGACCTGCTTGCGATGGACGAGACCGAGCGCATCGCCCGGTGTGTGGAGATCAAGGCCGAGGTCGTCGCGGGTGACGAGCGCGAGGGCGGGCGTCGTGCCCTGTTGAACTACGGCCACACGCTCGGCCACGCGCTCGAGATCGAGACGGGGCACGAGATGGCCCACGGCGAAGCGGTCGCGGTCGGCCTGGTCTATGCGGCGCATCTCGCCCGCGTGCTCGGCCGGATCGACGACGAGCGGGTGCAGCAGCACCTCGACGTGGTAGGAGGTGCGTACGAGCTGGAGACCTCGCTGCCCGACGGCGTCGACCACACCCGTCTGCTGTCGCTGATGAGTCGCGACAAGAAGGCGCTCACGAGCCTCACGTTCGTCCTCGACGGACCGGCGGGTGTGGAGGTCGTGCCCGACGTGGCCGCCGAGTCGGTGTTGACCGCGCTCGATGCGATGGTCGCGTCGCGTCGATGACGCCGACGCCGACGCTCCGGACCGAGCGGTTGCAGCTTCGGGGCTGGCGCGACGACGACAAGCCGACCTACGCGGCGCTGAACGCCGACCCCGAGGTGATGGCGCACTTCCCGTCGACATTGACCGCGGCACAGAGCGCCGAGATGGTCGATCGCTTCGTGGCGGGGTGGGAGCAGCGCGGGTACGGGCTGTGGGCGGTCGAGGTGCGCGAGTCCGGCCGGTTCATCGGGTTCGTCGGGCTGTCGTCGCCCACGTGGCAGACGTCGTTCACGCCGTGCATCGAGGTCGGTTGGCGGTTGTCGAAGTCCGCCTGGGGCCACGGGTACGCGCCGGAGGCCGCACGCGCGGCCTTGGCATGGGGGTTCGAGCATCTCGACCCGCCCCGCGGCGAGTTCGTGAGCTTCACCACGGTCGCGAACACCAACTCGCAACGTGTGATGGAGAAGCTCGGGATGCGTCGCGACCCGGCCGACGACTTCGACCATCCGATGCTGCCGGACTGGGCCGGTTGCCGGCACGTGCTGTTCCGGATCGACCGAGCGACGTTCGAGCCCGCGGCGGGCTGATCCCTCCTGACGACCGGCCTCGTCGCCATCCGAGTGAGGTTCGGAGGATCTCCTCGGGATCATCACCTCGGGACCGAACACCCGCGCGACTGGTGACCTTCGGCCCGGGTGGTGCGCGGGGGAGGGGTTCACACTGACGGGTGGGAGCACCCCTCACCCGCCATCGTGCGGCCACGTCGGGGCGACCATGCGGCAACCACGCGGGAGGCCCGTCATGCGACACACCAGGCACACCAGGCACACCAGGCACACCAGGCACACCAGGCACACCGGTCCGACCGGACGCACCTGGACGATCGCGGGTTCGCTCGCCCTCGCCACGACGGCGCTCACGCTCGGCCTCGTGCCGGCGGGCGCGGCCGCGGAGGGCGACGGCTGCGACGACTCGACCACCACCTCGACCACCACCTCGACCACGACGACGACCAGCCCGGCCGTGGTGTCGATCGAGCCGGCCGTGACGACCGTTCCGACCGTGCCGACCGTGCCGACCGTGCCGACCGTGCCGACCGTGACGGCGGCGGTCGCCGACCTGACGATCATCGGTCCGGCGGTCGTCGTCACGAACCCGTCCGTCGTCGCGACGATCCCGTCGCTGCAGCCGGCGGTGCTCGACGCCCGGGCCGTCGCCGCTCCGGTGCAGTTGCCGTCCACCGGCACCGATGCCGGCACGACGGCTGCGATCGCCGCGACGCTGGTGGCGTCCGGTGCGGCGCTCGTCGCGCTGCGTCGCCGTCCGGCCTGACGTCGGCACTCGCCGGACGACCCCGGGTCCAAAGGGCCGGGCGATGTCACGTCGACGTGCCACGATGTCGGTGTGGCGATCATCTCCCTGCTCCACGGGCCCAACCTGAACCTGCTCGGCCAGCGCGAGCCGCACATCTACGGCACCGCGACGCTCGCCGACTACGTCGCGGCCGCGACCGCCGCAGCAGCAGTGCACGGCCACGAGGTCGAGGCGTTCCAGTCGAACCACGAGGGCGCGCTGGTCGACGCGATCCACGCCGCTCGCGGTCGCGCCGCGGCGATCGTCATCAACCCGGGCGCGTTCACCCACTACGCCTGGAGCATCCACGACGCACTCTCGGCGTTCGCCGGTCCCATCGTCGAGGTGCACATCTCCAACCCGAACGCTCGTGAGCCGTGGCGCCACACCAGTGTCGTGGCGCCGGTCGCCACCGGCAGCATCATGGGCCTCGGGATCCATGGCTACGAGCTGGCGGTCGAGGCGATCGTCCGGCGGCTCGCGAGCTGATCATGGCGACGTTCCCCGACATCGCCGGGCCCATCGACGTCTCGGCACGCGCCGGCCGCGTCCGTCAGGGCTGGCGCGGCTCCGACCGGTTCGCCGACATGGCGGCGCTGATCGTCACCGATCTCACCAACATCCGATGGCTCACCGGTTTCACCGGGTCCGCCGGCACGGCGGTGGTGCTCCCCGACGAGGTCGTGTTGGTCACCGACGGCCGCTACGGCGATCAGGCCGAACGCCAGCTCGACGGCGCGCGGTGCCGTTCCTCGATCCGGATCGGGCGCACGGCGGGGGAGCAGCTCGTGCTGCTCGCCGAGGTCGTCGCCGGCGTCGACCGGCTGGGCTTCGAATCGGTCCATACGAGCCACGCCCGCTGGTGCCAGCTCGTGGACGCGCTGCCGATGGAGCTGGTCCCGACGTCGGGCCTGGTGGAGGCCTG
Source organism: Ilumatobacteraceae bacterium (assembly GCA_044370995.1). Classification (GTDB taxonomy): domain Bacteria; phylum Actinomycetota; class Acidimicrobiia; order Acidimicrobiales; family Ilumatobacteraceae; genus VFMC01. Next base: position 5,016 of record JBILUM010000235.1, read on the forward strand.
CCGACGCACCAAGGACGCCGCCGAGATGGCCCGCATCGAGCGTGCCAGCTCGATCGCCGACCTCGCCCTCGCCGAGGTGGCCGCCACGATCGTGC
>JBILUM010000110.1:0-6916 GCA_044370995.1 Ilumatobacteraceae bacterium
ACCCGCTCGCGGTGTTCGTGAAGGGCGACCTCTCCCAGGACGGTCGACCGGAGGAATGGGCGGCGTTCGAGGCCTGCTACCGCAGCGCGTTCGGCGACCGCTTGCACGTGGTGCGCGGCAACCACGACGCCTACCACGGCCAGCACGCGTACGCTGGCGACCGATGGGTGCAGCTGCCCGGGGTGGCGGTCGCGCTGATGGACACCGTCATCCCCGAGCGCAGCACCGGCACGCTCACGGCCGAGCAGCTCGACTGGCTCGACGCCCACGCCGCGGTGGCCGACACGCCGGTGCTCGTGATGGGTCACCATCAGCAGTGGATCGGTTCGGGCCCGTCGCGCTCGGACACCTACTTCGGGCTGCATCCCGACCCGAGCGACGCGCTCGCCGAGGTGATCGAGCGGCGCCGTTCGATCGTCGCCTACGCGGCGGGCCACACGCACCGGCACCGCCGGCGCATGCTCGACAGCGGTGTGCCGTCGATCGAGATCGGTTGTGTGAAGGACTTCCCCGGCACCTGGGCCGAGTACCGCGTGTACGAGGGCGGGATCATGCAGGTCGTCCACCGCGTGTCGTCGATCGAGGCGCTGCGCTGGAGCGAACGGTGCCGGCACCTGTACGCCGACTTCGGCGTCGACTACGAGACCTACGCGCTCGGCCGGCTCGAGGACCGCTGCTTCACCATCGAACGTCGCAACTGACCGGGTCGAACGTCTCGGACCACGATCCGGCTGGCAGAGTGGGGCCCGTGAGCTCGCCCACCGGTTCCCCCGGGGCCACCGGCCCCCTGCACGACCTCCGCGTCCTCGATCTGTCGACCGTGCTGGCCGGGCCCAACGCGGCGCGGTACCTGGCCGACTTCGGCGCCGACGTGATCAAGGTGGAGCGCCCCGACAGCGGCGACAGCCTCCGGAACATGGCCTGGCGCGACCCGCGCGACGGCACCGGGCTGTGGTGGAAGCTGGTGAACCGCAACAAGCGGACGCTCGCGCTCGACCTGAAGGACCCGGCCGACCGCGAGCTGTTCCTCCGGCTGGTCGACGACGCGAACGTGGTGATCGAGAACTTCCGGCCCGGCACGCTCGAGCGCCTCGGGCTCGGCCCCGACGAGCTGCTGGCCCGCAACCCGCACCTCGTGCTCACCCGCGTCACCGGGTTCGGCCAGGACGGCCCCTATGCCTCACGCCCCGGCTTCGCCACGATCGCCGAGGTGATGTCGGGCCTGTCGGCCATCAGCGGCGAGCCCGACGGCCAGCCGATGCTGCCGGCGATCGCGCTCACCGACGAGGTCACCGGTGTGGTGGCCGCGTTCGCCACGATGGTGGCACTGCACAGCGGGCGCGGCCAGGTGGTCGACGTGAGCCTGCTCGAGAGCCTCTTCCAGCTGATGGGCCCGCTGATCTCGCTGTTCAAGATCACTGGCCAGCAGCAGCCCCGGCTCGGCACGGGCCTGCCCTACACGGTGCCGCGGGGTACCTACCGCTGCAGCGACGGCAGGTGGGTCGGCCTCTCGGCCAGCGCCGACAGCGTGGCCGCTCGGGTCAACGGCGTGCTCGGGGTGGGCGACGACCCGCGCTTCGCCACCTTCGCCGACCGGATGGCCCATCGCGACGAACTGGAGGCGGTGATGACGGCCTGGTGCGCGGCGCGGCCGCAGGCCGAGGTGCTCCAGGCCTTCACCGACGCCGAGGCGGCCATCGGCCCGGTGCTCGACATGGCCGACATCGCGGCCGATCCGCACTACGCGGCCCGCGACGCGATCGTCGACGTCGAGGGACTCCCGATGCAGGGGCTGCTGGCCAAGCTCAGCGCCACGCCGGGGGTGCTCAAGTGGCACGGGCGGCCGCTCGACGCGGACGGCGACGACATCCGCGAACACGGCTGGGGCTGATCCCCTGCCGCGCGAGGGTGGCCGTCGGGCCGGACGACCTGTTCGCGGGTGATCAGGCCGACAGGCCGATGGGGCACGACACGCCGGTGCCGCCGAGGCCGCAGTAGCCGTTGGGGTTCTTGCCCAGGTACTGCTGGTGGTACGGCTCGGCGTAGTAGAACGGCCCGGCCTTTTCGAGGGTGGCGATCTCGGTGGTGATGGTGCCGTAGCGCGAGGCGCTGAGCCGCTCCTGGAACATGGCCCGACTGGCGAGCACGGCCTCCATCTGGGCCGGGGTCGTGGTGTAGATCGCGCTGCGGTACTGGGTGCCGATGTCGTTGCCCTGCCGGTTGCCCTGGGTGGGATCGTGGCTCTCCCAGAACACCTTCAGCAGCTGCTCGTAGCTCACCTTCGACGGATCGAACACCACGAGGACGGCCTCGGTGTGGCCGGTGCGTGCCGAGCAGGTCTCCTCGTAGGTGGGGTTCGGGGTGTAGCCGCCGGCGTAGCCGACCGCGGTGCTGTAGACGCCGTCGGCCTGCCAGAACTTGCGCTCGGCACCCCAGAAGCAACCCATCGCGAACACGGCGGTCTCGTGGCCCTCGGGCCACGGGCCGACGAGCGGGTTGCCGTTGATGAAGTGGGCGGCGGGGACGGGCATCGTCTGGTCGGTGCGACCGGGCAGTGCGTCGGACGGGTCGATCATCTCGGTCTTGCTCTTGCCGAACATCGGGTGTCCTCTCGATCGTGTCCGACCGTCACGGGCCGGAAATCGGTGTGCGCCCAGGCTACGTGTGCCTACATTCGGTCGCCATGAACATCCGCGAAACGTCAACGAACGATCTCGAGGCGGCCCTCGCGCTCAACAACGCCAACGTGCCCGAGTTGAACGAGCTCGACCTGCCCGAGATCGGCCGGCTGGTGTCGATCAGTCACGCGGCGCTCACCGCGGAGGTCGACGGCCAGTTCGCCGGGTTCTGCATCGTGTTCGCGCCGGGCGTCGACTACGGGAGCCTGAACTACGGCTGGTTCAGCCGCACGTACGACGACTTCGCCTATCTCGATCGCATCGCCGTGCACCCGTCGTTCCGGCGGTACGGCATCGGTCGGGCGTTCTACGCCGAGCTCGTGCAGCGGCTCACCGGGCAGTTCCCCCTGCTCGCGTGCGAGGTGAACGTCAGGCCGCGCAACGACGCATCGCTGGCGTTCCACCACTCGATCGGCTTCCGCGAGGTGGGCCAGCAGGACACCGACGGCGGCAAGAAGACCGTCAGCCTGCTCGCCATGCCGCTCGGCTGACCCTACGATCGCACCCATGCGCATTGCGGCCGTGCAGCACGACATCGTCTGGAACGATCGCGAGGCGAACTTCGAACGCCTGGCTCCACGCATCCGCGGGGCAGCCGCCTCGGGTGCACGACTGGTGCTGCTGAGCGAGACGTTCTCCACCGGCTTCGCGGTCGATGCAGAGGGTCTCGGCGAACCAGAGGGTGGGCCGTCGGCGGCGTTCCTGCTCGACCAGGCCCGCGAGCACGACGTGTGGGTCGGTGGCAGCTGCCCCGAACTCGGCGACGACGGCGACCCGCGCCCGTACAACAGCTTCGTGCTCGCCGGGCCCGACGGCACGGTGCACCGCTACCGCAAGATCCACCCGTTCGGCTACGGCGGCGAGGACAAGCACTTCCGGGCCGGCGAGCAGTTCCGCACGGTCACCATCGACGGCGTCCGCATCAGCATGTTCGTCTGCTACGACCTGCGCTTTGCCGACGAGTTCTGGGAGCTCGCCCACGACACCGACGTGTACCTGGTGCCGGCCAACTGGCCCGAGCCTCGGCGCACCCACTGGATGTCGCTGCTGCAGGCCCGGGCGATCGAGAACCTCGCGTACGTGGTCGGCTGCAACCGCGTCGGCACTGGCGGGGGGCTCACCTACGTCGGCGACAGCCGCATCGTCGACCCGCTCGGCGAGTTCCTGGCCACCGGTGCCGTCGGCGAGACCGTCCTGCTCGCCGACGTCGATCCGGCGTACGTGGCGTCCACGCGCCAGCGCTTCGGCTTCCTCGACGACCGACGCTGACTGCTTGCTCCCGACCTCGCCGACCTCGCCGTCCTCGGCGACCCCGCCGTCAGCGGTGGTGCCGCCAGAGTCCACCTCGTGAACCCATCTCCGTGACGACCGGGGCGGTCTCGTCATCCACCGGTGGCAGGTCGGCCCGCCCGCTGCGCCACGCCACGTAGCGATCGGTGAGCGCCGGCGCCGTCACACCGTGGGCGAGCACGCTGAGCAGCACGGTGATCGTCGCCACGTCGGTGATCCGGTCGATGCCCGTGAGGCCCGATTCCCCGATGATGGTCAACCCGAAGACGATGGTGGCCAGTCCCCGCGGCCCGAACCAACCGGCGTACACGACGGTCTGCCACGGCGAGCCCGTGCCGATGAACGACAGCGCCACCGGCAGCATCCGGATCACGGTGAGGCTGAGCACCGCGTAGAGCACGGTCGTGGCGTCGAGCCGGTCGAACGCCGGCCCGGCCAGCACCGCTGCGAAGAGGAAGAACGTGACGGCGCTGAGCACCCCGCCGATCTGCTCGCTGAACTCGATCACCTGGCCTCGTGCGGGGCCGAGGAGACGACCGAAGACCAATCCACCGACGAAGCACGCGATGAAGCCGCTGCCGCCGAGCTCGTCGGTGGCCACGTACGCCACGACGACGGTGGCGAGTGGGAAGACCTGGGCCCAGTGCTCGGTGATCCAGTGACGGCGCTCGGCCGCCTTCCACACGGTGGCGGCCAGGAAGGCGACGGCCGCGCCGACGGCCGCCGCGATGGCGAGCTCCCTCACGAGGTCGACGAGGATGCCGCCATCCCAGGAGGGGGCCTCCTCGAGCGTGGCGAAGGCCACGGCAGCCATCAGCAGCGGCACGCACACACCGTCGTTCAGGCCGCTCTCGACGTTCAGTCCTTGCCGCAACTTCGACGGCAGGCGTGGATCGGACACCACGGCCTGTCCGAGCGCCGCATCGGTGGGCGCCAACATCACGGCGAGCACGACCGCCTCCCACACCACGAGGTCGGTGAACCACCACATCGCCAACAGCGAGCCGAGGACGATGGTGATCGGCAGCCCGACCGTGAGCAGGCGCACCGGCAGCCCGGACTCGCGACGAAGCGCACGGGTGTCGAGCGCCGACGCGTCGCTGAACAGCACCAGTGCGAGCGTCGCTTCCGCCAGGACTCGGATGCTGGCCGCCGAGATCTCACCGGCGAAGACGTCCAACCCGGCATCACCCAGCAGCAGACCGACACCGACGAACACGATGGCCGGCGTCACCACCGTGCCGGCCAACCGTCCCGAGACGGCTCCGTAGCCGATGAGCACCACGGCGACCACCAGGATGCCCGAGCTGGTCATCACCGTGCCGCCGAACCGGTCGAGCCGTTGCCCAGGACGGACGCACCGATCAGGACCGGCACCGTGGCCGGCAACATCGAACCGATCGCTTCCATCATCGGGTTCACCCTCCTCGTCGCAGGGAGACTATCGGTGGTGCCGGCGACGGCGAATCACCCGGACCGGGCGGTTTCGGCTCAGGAACTCGGGCTGCCCGAACCCATGCGTCCGGCCACCACGATCGATGTCGGCGGCGACCGCGGACTCGCCGCGGTCAGGCTGCGAGCGACGCCAGGCGGGCGACCGCCTCGTCGAGCACCTCGGCTCGCTTGCAGAAGGCGAAGCGCACCAGATGTCGACCTTCGTGGCGATTGGCGTAGAACACCTCGTTCGGGATCGCCACCACGCCGCACCGGTGCGGTAGCTCACGGCAGAACGCCATGCCGTCGCCATCCGCGCGCACCGGGCGGATGTCGACGGTGACGAAGTAGGTGCCGCTCGTGGGGTACACGTCGAACCCGGCCTGCACCAGCCCGGGCAGCAGCCGATCGCGCTTGGCCTGCATGTCGGCCGACACCCCGTGGAAGAACGCGTCGTCGAGCATCAGCCCGGCGGCGATACCCACCTGGAACGGGCCCCCGTTGACGTAGGTCAGGAATTGCTTCGCGGTGCGCGCTGCGGCGATCAGCTCCGGCGGCCCGCAGAGCCAGCCGATCTTCCAGCCCGTGGTGTTGAACGTCTTGCCACCGCTCGAGATGCTGAGCGTGCGCTCGCGCATGCCCGGCAGTGTGGCCATGGCGATGTGCTCGGTGCCGTCGAACAGCAGGTGCTCGTACACCTCGTCGGTGAGCACGATGAGGTCGTGCTCGATCGCGAAGTCGGCGATCAGCTGCATCTCGGCGCGGTCGAGCACCTTGCCGGTCGGGTTGTGCGGCGTGTTGACGAGCAGCAGCTTCGTCTTCGGCGTGATCGCCGCGCGGAGGTCGTCGAGGTCGAAGCCGTACGACGGCGGGCGCAGCGTCACCGGGCGAGCGGTCGCCCCGGCGAGCGCGATGCACGCCTGGTAGCTGTCGTACATGGGCTCGAACAGCACGACCTCGTCACCGGTGTCGAGCAGGCCGAGCAGCGCGCCGGCGAGCGCCTCGGTGGCACCTGCCGTCACGAGCACCTCGGTGTCGGGGTCGTACGAGAGGCCGTAGAACCGCTGCTGGTGATGGGTGATCGCCTGGCGCAGCACCGGCATCCCGGGCCCCGGCGGGTACTGGTTCTGCCCGCCGCGGATGGCGTCGACGGCCGCGTCGAGCACCTCGATCGGGCCGTCGGTGTCGGGGAAGCCCTGGCCGAGGTTCACGCTGCCGGTGGCGGCCGCCAACGCGCTCATCTCGGCGAAGATCGTCGTGCCGAAGCCCTGGAGCTTCGCGGTGAGGTACGGAACCCGGCTGCTGGTCACGGCCGAGAGCGTACGCGGTGCCGCTCGGACCGCCTCAGCCGCCGATCAGCCGTCGATCAGCCGTCGATCAGCCGCCGTCGGCGTCGAGAGCGTCGGTCTCGCCGGGCCCCGGATCGGTGAGCGGCGCGGGGGGCTGCAGGTGCTCCGGGCCGAAGCTCACCGGCAGCAGTTCGTCCATCGTGAACGACCGGCGGACGCCCTCCG
>JBILUM010000111.1:0-6889 GCA_044370995.1 Ilumatobacteraceae bacterium
CCGCTGCCCGACAGCCACGAGCACCCGGCCCCGGCGGCGAGCGCGGCGTCGATGGCCGCCCGGCACGGCTCGGCGGCCGCGAGGCGTGCCGGTTGGTGCAGACGGTCCTGCATGGCGAGGCGCAGGGAACCGACGTCGCCGGCCGCCAGCGCGCCGACGAGCATCGCCACCCGGCCCACGTTGAACACCGCGTCGGCGAACGGCACGGGTCCGCCCAACGATCGGCGCGACTCGTCGGTCTTGGTGACGAACGACGGGATCCACACCACCACCGCCGGGTCGAGTGCGAGCGGAACTCGCACGACCTGGCCGTCGGCCGTGGCGACCACACCGCCGTAGAGGGAGGCCGCGACGTTGTCGGCGTGCCCTTCGAGTTCGCTGACCACCGAGAGCACCTCGGCCCGGTGCGAGTCGTCGACCCCGCCCGCGCCGTGTCGCTGGGCCTGGGCGAGGATCCCGCCGCCGACGCGCACGGCACCACTGAACCCGAGACCTCGTCCCGCCGGGATGGAGCACCGCTCCCACACCTCACCCGTACCGCCGCAGCGGGCGAACGCGACGGACGCCGGATGGTGCCGGTCGCAGCGGCGGGCGCCTTCGGGGAGGCCGCCCTCATCCGCAGGGACGTCCGGGTCGACGAGGCCGAGTTCGGCCCACATCGTGAGGGCGACCCCGAGGGTGTCGAACCCGGGACCGAGGTTGGCCGACGACGCCGGCACGCGCACGATCATCTGGGCATCATCCTGGGGGACACCGGCTCTCAGGCCTGGCTCGCGGCCTTGGCCGCCTGCGACACCTCGATCATCCGGTCGAGCGTGCGTGCGGCCGCGCCGGAGTCGATCGATTCCGTCGCCATCGCGATGCCCTCTTCGAGCGACGCCACCCGATCGGCGACGACGAGCGCGGCGCCGGCGTTGAGGACGACGATGTTGCGATGGGCGCCATGATCGCCGGCCATCACGCGCCGCACCGCCTCGGCGTTCTCGTGGGGCTCGCCACCCGTGAGCTCGTCGGCGATCGCCGGGGCGAGGCCGAGCTCGACGGGGTCGACACTGAACGTGCGCACGTGATCGTCCTCCAGGGCGAGCACCGTGGAGTCGCCCGTGGTGGTGAGCTCGTCGAGGCCGTTGCCGTGCACGACCCAGGCCTTCACCGACCCGTGGATGCGCAACGAGGCGAGCATCCGCTCGGCGACCATGGGGTTGGCGACGCCGATCAGCTGGCGACGGACGCGACCGGGGTTGGCCATCGGGCCGAGCAGGTTGAACACGGTGGGGATGCCGATCTCGCGACGGCTCGGACCGGCGAAGCGGAAGGCAGGGTGGTACACCGGTGCCAGGCAGAAGCCGATGCCGGCCTCTTCGACACAGCGCAGGACACCCTCCGGCGGCAGTTCGACCGCGACGCCGAGCGCCTCGAGCACGTCGGCCGTGCCGCACTTCGACGACGCCGCCCGCGCACCGTGCTTGCACACGGGCACACCGGCACCGGCCGTGACGATCGACGCCATGGTGCTCACGTTGACCGAATGGCTGCGATCACCGCCGGTACCGACGATGTCGACGGCTCGCGACCGGAGGTCGTCCGACAGCGGCACGAGGGTGGCGGCCGCGAGGACGGCGTCGAGCAGGCCGCTGAGCTCTTCGGGTGTCTCGCCCTTGGCCCGCAGTGCGACCACGAAGGCGATGAGCTGGGCGGGCGTCGCCTTCCCCTCGAGGATCGTGGCCATCGCGGCCCGGGCCTGGGCGGCGCTGAGGTCCTGTCGGTCGAGCAGCGCGGTCAAGAGCGCGGGCCAGCCACCGTGTTCGTCCAGTTCGGTCACGGTGTCGCAGGCTAGAGGACGCGCCGCCGCACGGCGCCACCACTTCAGGCGGTCCTGATCAGGCGGTCCTGATCAGGCGGTCCTGATCAGGCGGTCCTGATCAGGCGGTCCTGATCAGGCGGTGCGTCGGCGCTGCCGGATGATCCGACGCCGCTCACGCTCCGTGGCGCCGCCCCAGACACCTTGCTTCTCGCGAATGGTCAGCGCGTGCTCGAGGCACGCGACGCGCACGTTGCAACCGCCACAGACTTCCTTGGCATCGGTTGCTTCGTCGTCGTCGTCCGGGAAGAAGATGCTCGGCTCCAGCCCCCTGCAAGCACCCAGTTCCCGCCACACGATCTTGTTGGCAGACACGACCTCGTCCCCCGTTGGTGTACGTCGGGTGAGGTCAATCGACCCCACGACCAGGGAATCTAGGTCCGGCCGGTGGCCGTTGGGAAGGGGCAGTTTGCGCGTTTTCCGTGACGAAACCACGCGCCGTGCGTGGCCTCCCGTGACGGAGCGACGGCCACCACCGTCTCCCGGCCGCGATCAGGCCGCGATCAGGCCGCGATCAGGCCGCGATCAGGGCAGCAGATCACCGCTCAGTTCGGCCACGGTGGCGGGCAGGAGTTCGATCTCCTCGCCGTAGTTCGGGTGGTCGATCGCGAGGATCACGGTCTCCGCGTCACCCCCGAACGCAGCGACCTGCTCCGGGGTGAACTCGAACCGGACGTAGTGCACCGCCGCCGTCACGTCGGGCCGGGTGAGCTGGCTCGCGTGCTGCTCCTCGGTGATCGAGCGCACCTCCGAACCGTCGGCGAGCCGGAACACGAAGCTGCGCTCGACGCCGACGAGCTTCGGCAGCCAGACCTTCATCTGCTCGTCGCTGGTGAGCTCGATGAAGACGGTCGCGCACAGCTGGCCGGGCTCGGGCACCATCGGGTTGTAGATGTCGAGTTCCTCCTGGATCGCCTCGTCCGTGAACAGCTTCTCGGCCCGGGCCATCTCCTGGATCTGGTGCCGCATGGTCTCGCGGTTCTCGAACATGATCGTGACGATGTGGCCGAGCGAGAGCCGACGTCGCGACTTGAGGTCGATCACCCGGGCACGGAGGGTGTCGCGCTCGCGCTCGTAGGCGCGGGCGTCGACGATGTCGTCGAGGGTGAGCTTGCGGGAACTGGTGCTGGTGCTCATGACGAGCCTTTCTGCGTCAGCGCGATCCCGGGCGCAGAGCGGTTCGAGCCGGCTCGGCGCTCGGTTCAGCGCGGGTTTTCGGGGGGGATGCCGTACGCGCGGGCGATGAGTTGCAGCGGGTGCAACGGGTCCTCGCCGGTCTGCTCGGCGATCGCCGTGTTGGCCAGGTTGCAGTCACCGGCGACGACGTCGCCGGCGGCACGGCGGATCTCGTCGCCCAGCTTCTTCGCGATCGGCACGGAGATGTCGACGTTCTCGGCGCGAAGGCCCCACATGCCGTCGATGCCGCTGCACTGCTGCACGAGCTTCACCTTGGCGCCGGTGAGCTTGATGAGGTCGCGGCTCTTGAGCCCGATGTTCTGGGCCTTGAGGTGGCACGGCGTGTGATACGTGACCGTGCCCGGCACGTCGCCGGTGAAGTCCATGTCGAGCGAGGTGCCTTCGGCCTTGTGGACCTTCATCAGGTACTCGGACGCGTCGTAGGTGTTCGCGGCGACCAGGCGGGCGTCGTCGTTGCCGACGTAGTCGACGTAGTCCTTCTTCAGCACGTAGCCGCAGGTCGGCTGGGGCACCACGATGTCCATGCCCTTGCGGACGCTGTCGGCCAGCGCCGTGACGTTCTTGGCGGCGATCTTGTTGAACTGGTCGAGGTCGCCGCTGTGCAGGAAGGGGGCGCCACAGCACGATGCGCCCTCGGCCAACTGGCACTCGATGCCGTTGCGTTCGTAGACCTTCACGAGGTCGTGGCCGATCTCGGGCTTCTGGTACTCGACCAGGCACGTGGGGAACACCGCGACGCGTCCCTGGCGTTTGTTGATGCGCACCTTGGGTCGGCGGGCGAACCATGTGGAGAAGCGCTGCTTCGCGTACGGCGGGAGCAGGCGCACGCTCGACACGCCGGTGACCTTCTCGACGGCCTTGCGGACGAAGGAGCCGGCCGGTGCGGCGACGACCTTGTTCGCGAGCGGGGCGGCGGTGGTGGCCACCTTGCCCATCAGGTCGGTGCGGCCCATCACCTCGGTCGTCACCCGGTCGCGGAGACTCACCTGCTTCTCCTCGTGACGCATCGCATCGGCACGGAGCATGAGGCGGGGGAAGTCGAGCGCCCATTCGTGCAGCTCGGGGATGTACGGGCAGTTGATGTAGCAGAGCTTGCACTGGAAGCACTCGTCGATCACCTGGTCCTGCTGGGCAGGGGTGAGACGGCCGGCGTCCTGGTCGTCGTGACGGTCGACGAACTCGAACAGCGTGGGGAACGAGGTGCAGAACTTGAAGCACAGGCGGCAGCCGTGGCAGAGGTCGTAGACACGCGTGAGTTCCTCGCGGACGTCGGCCTCGTCGAGGTACTTGGGGTGCTTCGGGTCGTAGGTGGTCGTCATGGTGACTCCAGCTTCGCGCGGGCCGCGACGTGCGGCCCGCGCTGTGCTGTCAGATTGCCTTCAGAATGCCGTTCAGTTCAGGATCAGCCGAGGATCAGAGGGCGTCGAGGCCCTGCTGGAAACGACCGGCGTGGCTCTTCTCGGCGCGTGCGAGCGTCTCGAACCAGTCGGCGATCTCGGTGAGGCCCTCTTCGCGAGCGGTCTTCGCGAAACCCGGGTACATCTGGGTGTACTCGTAGGTCTCGCCGGCGATGGCGGCCTTGAAGTTGGCCTCGGTCTCGCCGATCGGCTCGCCGGTGGCGGGATCGCCCACCTGGGCGAGGAACTCGAGGTGACCGTGCGCGTGGCCGGTCTCACCCTCGGCGACCGAGCGGAACAGCGCGGCGGCGTCGGGGTAGCCCTCGACGTCGGCCTTCTGGGCGAACCACAGGTAGCGACGGTTGGCCTGGCTCTCGCCGGCGAAGCATTCCTTCAGGTTCTCGTGGGTCTTGGTGCCGTGGAGGCTCATGACGATTCCTCTGTCTCTCTGTATGTGGTGGTGGGTCTGGGTGGTGGGTCTGGGTGGTGGGTCTGGGTGGTGGGTCTGGGTGGTGGGTCTGGGTGGTGGATGTTGGTGGATGTTGGTGGATGGGTCAGGCGTGAGGCGCGGATGGGTCGCCCGAGTTCGACGTACAGGTCGGGCACGAGCCGCGGAACACGACATCGGTGGCGTCGACGCGGAAGCCGTCGAGGCCGGTGACGTCGACGTCGGCGAGGCCGCTGACGTAGACGTCGCGGACGTCGCCGCAGCCATCGCAGACGAGGTGGTGGTGGTCGCTGGTGTTCGGGTCGAACCGAGCGGACCCAGGCGTGAGCTGCAGTTGCTGCAGCTCACCCATCGAGACGAGGTCGTTGAGCGTCTGGTACACGGTGCGCAGCGAGATGCCCGGCATCGCCGCGCTCGCCGCCAGGTGGATCGCCTCGGCCGACGGGTGCGCATCGTTCTGGTGGAGCAGCGAGAACAGCACCTGGCGCTGGGGCGTGACCTTGAGGCCGATCGCCCGGAACGCCGTGGAGAGTTCCTGCGGAGTGCGCACGGCCGCACCGTATTCGCAACGATTGTTGGTTCGCAATTCGTGCAGATCGATCTGCGCGCTCACCGTCGCCGAGCGCTCGGGCCGGCGGCCGTCCGTTCCTCCACCGTGACCGAACCTCTCCTACGATGCCCTCGATGCTCTCCACCGCGACCACCGCGACCACCGCGCCGGTCTCCCGATTCGACCGTGACGAGATGCTGGGCCGACTCGCGACCGAGCAGTTCGACGTGCTGGTGATCGGTGGCGGCATCACCGGCGTGGGGGTGGCACTCGACGCGGCATCACGAGGGTTGCGCACCGCACTCGTCGAGCGCGGTGACTTCGCCTCGGGCACGTCGTCGAAGAGCAGCAAGCTCGTCCACGGTGGATTGCGCTACCTGCAGCAGGGCGAGGTGCGCCTGGTCTACGAGGCGCTGCGCGAACGGCAGCGGCTGCGCAAGAACGCTCCGCACTTGGTGAGCGTGATGCCGTTCATGATCCCGATCCTCGGTCGACCGCCGAAGCCGGGCGATGCGACGCCGGCCGGTGCCGACCAGACGAAGAGCGTCGTGAACCGCAAGATCGCCCGAGCGCTCGGTTCCGCCATGTGGATGTACGACCTCACCGGCGGGTGGCGCATCGGCAAGCTGCACCGCCGCCTCAGCAAGGAGAAGGCGCTCGCGCACATGCCGTCGATGCCGGCCTCGCGTGTGCTCGCGGCCTACCTCTACTACGACGCGGCGGTCGACGACGCACGGCTGGTGCTCACCGTTGCCCGCACTGCGGCGGCCCACGGCGCCGCGGTGGCCAACGCGTGCGGGGTCGTCGACGTCACCCACTCACCCGACGGCACGGTGAACGGCGTGACGGCCGAGGCCGACGGTCGCCGCTTCGACATCAGGGCCACCGTGGTGGTCAACGCCGCGGGCGTCTGGAGCGACCGGGTGCGCGGGCTCGACGAGGGTGCCGACCCGGACACGATCCGGCCGGCCAAGGGCGTCCACGTGACCGTCCCCTGGCACAAGGTGCGCAACGACATCGCGGTCGTCATCCCGGTCCCCAAGGACAAGCGCAGTCTGTTCGTCGTGCCGTGGGGTCCGAACGGCGACGGCACGTTCCGCCACTCCTACGTGGGCACGACCGACACCGACTACACCGGCCCGCTCGACGACCCGCAGTGCACGGCCGACGACATCGCCTATGTGCTGCGCGCCCTCAACGCATCGATCGACCCGGCGATCAGCGGCGGGTTCACCGAAGCCGACGTCACCGGCGTCTGGGCCGGTCTGCGTCCGCTCGTCAAGCGCGCCGAGTCCGGGCGAACCGCCGACCTGTCGCGGCGCCACAGCATCACGCGCAATCCCCACGGCATCATCACGGTCACGGGCGGCAAGCTGACGACGTATCGCGAGATGGCCGAGGACACGGTCGACGAGGTGCTCACCGCGCTCGGCCGG
>JBILUM010000112.1:0-6880 GCA_044370995.1 Ilumatobacteraceae bacterium
GTTCGGTGCGCGCAAACCTGGCGTCGTGGCCGGCCTCGCGTTGGCCGCTGCCGTGGTCGACACGGTCTGCGGTCCGGCGTCGAGCGACTTCGACTACCTCGTCGCCGACGGCGCCCGCGTCGAGGGCGGCACCGTGGTCGCCCGTGTCGAGGCGCCCACGCGTCTGTTGCTCACCGCCGAACGCACCGCGCTCAATCTGGTCTGCCACGTGAGCGGCGTCGCCACCATCACCCGCCGGTGGGCCGACGCGCTCGAGGGCACGGGCGCAGTGGTGCGCGACACGCGCAAGACGCTGCCGGGGCTGCGCGCGCTGCAGAAGTACGGCGTGCGCTGTGGTGGCGGACGGAACCACCGCATGGCGCTCAGCGACGCCGCGCTGGTGAAGGACAACCATGTGCTCGCCGCCGGTGGCGTGGCCGAAGCGTTCGCTGCGGTGCGTGGGTTGGCCGCCACCATCCCGGTCGAGATCGAGGTCGATTCGCTCGACGGTCTCCGTGAGGCGATCGAGGCGGGCGCCGACGTGGTGCTGCTCGACAACTTCGTGCCGGAGCAGATGGTGCGGGCCGTCGCGATCCGCGACGAGATGCGGCGCGGCGTGATCCTCGAAGCGAGCGGAGGGCTCACCCTCGAGACCGCCCGCCGCGTCGGTGAGACCGGTGTCGACTACATCGCGGTCGGTGAGCTCACGCACTCGGTCACGGTGTTCGACATCGGTCTCGACCTGCGCGCCGTGGTGTGACCGGGCCCGCGCGTCGTGGGCCGGGTCGGTGCTGGCCGGGCCGGCCGGCCGTCAGAGGATGGCGATGAGGTCGATCACCAGGACGAGATCGGTGTCGGCGGGAATGCCGAGGTCCGGGTTGCCGGTGGAGCCGAACGCGTCGACGAACGGGATGATCATCTTGCGGCTGCCGCCGACCTTCATGCCGGCCATGCCCTCGATGATGCCGGGGAGCGAGCCCTGCTCCTCGAACTGGATCGGCTGCGGCTGGCCCGTCTCCCACGACGATGCGACCTGTTCGCCCGTGTCGGCGCGGAACGCGATCAGGTGCAGGTAGGCGGTCTGGCCGAGTTCGAGCTCCTCGCCGTCGCCGACCACGAGGTCTTCGGTGAGGAGGTCGTCTCGGTTGGCGGCACCTTCGACGGTGACGTCGGGTGCGTCGGCCGGGTCGGTGGCGGGGATGATCGCCATCACGTCGACCACGAAGCTGAGTGCGTCGCCGGCCTGGATGACATCGCCCTGCGGGTTGTCGCCGTAGGCGAGTTCGGCGGGGATGTCGAGCTGGCGCTGGCCGCCCGCCTTCACACCGAGCAGACCCTGCTCCCACCCGGGGATCACGGACTGCGAGCCGAGCGGGACCGGGAACGGCTGGCCCCGGTCGTAGCTGTTGTCGAACTCGGTGCCGTCCTCGGAGCGAACGCCGACGTAGTGGACGACCACCGTGTCGCCTTCCTTGGCGCCCTCGCCCTCGCCCTCGACCAGGTCGGTGATCACGAGTTCGGTCACCTCGCCCGACGGGATCGACACGCTCGGCTTCGGAGGCACGTTCGGGTCGACCGTGGGGGCGGGTGCCTCAGCGGTGCCGTCGGCCGCGGTGCCGTCGGCCGCCGCGTCGGATGTGGTGGAGTCGGTCACTGCGGTGGTCGCGGAACTCGACCCCTCCTCCTCCGGCGCGTCGCCGCAGGCGGTGACGAGGAGGGCGGCGGCGAGTGCCAGGGGGGCGAGACGAGCGGGTCGGGGGAAGCGCATCCGGCGAGGGTATCGGCCGTGTGGCCCGTCGGGTCGTCAGCTAGAACGGGTGAGCGATGTGGAACCTGCTGCGCACCAACCACGACATCCGCTCGCTGTTCGCGGCGCAGGTGGTGTCGTTCATGGGCGACTGGTTCGCGTACGTGGCGTTCGTGGGCCTGGTGCAGGACGTCACCGATGCACCGATCCTGGTGACGATGGTCTACGTGGCCCAGGCGCTGCCCGCGTTCTTCATGGCGGCGATCGCCGGGCCGGCGGCCGACCGGTACGACCGGCGCAACATCATCCGCATCGTGTCGGTGGTGCAGGCCGTCGCCGCCGCCGGGCTGTTGCTGGTCGACTCAGCGGGCAGTCTCTGGTTCGGGTTCGTGTGCCTGTGCGCGATCTCGGCGCTCGGGTCGTTCGTCGGGCCGTCGGCTCAGGCGGGTCTGCCCAATCTGGCGCGGACGCCCGAAGAGCTGACGAAGGCGGCGTTGCTGTTCGGGTCGCTGTGGGGTGCGATGCTCGCCATCGGTGCGGCGGCCGGAGGTGTCGTCGCGAGCGTGTTCGGCCGCGACGTCGCGTTCATCGCCAACGCGCTGTCGTTCGTGGCCGCCGCCGGTGCGGTGACGCTGATCAAGCGGCCGATGCAGAACGAGCGGGCGGCATCGGCCGGTCCGGCTCCGAGGATGCGACCGATCGCCGACATGCGCGAAGCGTTCGGGTACGCCCGGCGCGATTCGGTGCTGCTGTCGCTGCTCGCTTCCAAGGCAACCTTCGCGATGGGTGCCGGCATCGTCGGGCTGTTGGCCGTCCTCGCCACCGAGGAGCTCGGCGGTGGCGACGCGGCCACCGGGGTGCTGATCGGGGCCAGAGGGGTGGGTGTCGCCCTCGGCCCGCTGATCGCCGCACGTCTGGTGGGGCCGTCGATGTCTCGCGTGCTGCTGCTGTGCGGTGGTGCCGGTCTTGCGTTCGGGGTCTGTTACCTCGGGCTCAGCGTGGCGCCGGCGCTGGCGATCGCGGTGCCGTTCACCTTCCTCGCCCATCTCGGCGGCGGTGCGCAGTGGACGTTGTCGACCTACGGCCTGCAGCGGCGGGCGCCCGACCACGTGCGTGGCCGCATCCTCGCCGGCGACTTCGGGATCGTCACGCTGATCATCACGTTGTCGAACCTTGCCGCGGGCGCGCTCGCCGGCGTGGTGGGTGCTCGGGTGGCGATCGCGACGTTCGCCACGCTCGGGCTCGCCGCGGCCACCGCGTACCTGGTGCTCACCCGGCCGGTCAGGGCGCGGCTGGCGCTGGAGGAGCGCTCGGAACCGACGATCGCTCCCGCGGGTTGAGCGAGCGCAGCCACGGCTGTTCGACCTCGGCCATCGGTGTGCTGGGCGGGCCCTGCACGAACGGCCACAGCTCCTCGGCCATCTTGCGGTAGTTGCCGCTCGCGGTGAGTTCGCCCAGCAGTGCGTAGAGGCCGAGGTTGATGCGCTGGATGAACACGAACGCCTTCGGCACGGTGGCGTACTGCGAGATCGGGCTGGTGCGGTCGAAGGTGTGGCGCACGATCCGGCTCGAGTACTCGCCCGACCAGGTGACGGGCTTGTCCTCGCGGACGCTCTCGTAGAACTGGCTGAAGTACTCGCCGACCTCGTCGTCGGGCACGGGTGCGCCGGGTCGGAGCATGCCGGCGGACTCGAGGATCCGACGGAACGCCGGCACGTCGTGCTCGTACGCGGCCGTGCGCACCATCGACACGAACGTGTGCATCTCGGCGTCGCTGAAGTGCTTGACGAGTCCGAAGTCGAAGAAGGTGACGCGCCCGTCGCCGTGGAACAGGTAGTTGCCCGGGTGCGGGTCGCCGTTGAACAGGTGCATGCCGTAGAGACTGCGGAACACGAACCGGAACAGGGTCTCGCCGATCATGTCGCGCTGGCGCTGATCCCAGGTGAGTGCCTCGGCCCAGGTGTGGCCGGTGACGAGCTCGGTGGTGAGCACGCGGCGCGTGCTGAGCGAGTGGAGCACCTCGGGCACGTGGATGAACGGGTGCCCGCGGTAGTGGTCGGCGAACACGGTCTGGTTGCGCGCCTCGAGCTCGTAGTCGAGCTCGTCGGTGATGCGCTCCTTGATCTCGGCGACCATCTCGTCGGGGTCGAGCCCGCCGAAGCCCTGCTTCAGGATCGCGCCGAGCAGGTCGGCGTTGCGCAGGTCGGCAGCGATCGCCTCGGCGACACCGGGATACTGGACCTTCACCGCGACGGCTCGTTCGAGCCCGGTGGCCGGGTCGACCACGACGGCGCGGTGCACCTGGCCGATCGACGCCGACGCGAGCGGCTGGGGATCCCACTCGACGAACAGTTCGTCCGGGTGGCGACCGAGTTCCTCGCGGATGACCTGGGCGGCGAGATCGGCGCTCATCGGGGGCGCGTTGGACTGCAACTGGGCGAGCGCCTCGCGCAGAGGCCCGGGCAGGCCCTCATCGACGTAGCTCGCCATCTGGCCGAGCTTCATCAGGGCGCCCTTCATGTTGCCGAGCCGCTCGCTGATCGCCTCGGCGGTCTTGAGTTCGCGTTCGCTGTCGAGCTCGATGCGTCGCTCGGCCGTGGCGAACACCTTGCGCGCTGCGGTCGACGCGTAGGTGCCGCCCACCTTCAGCCCGAGCGAGGCGAGGTCGACGTTGCGCTGCAGCCGCACGTCGTGGCGGTGCCGCAGGGCGAGCGCGCCTGCGATCCCGCCGGTGAACCCCAGGAGGAAGAGCAGTCTGGTCAGGCCTCGTGTCACGCACAGAGGATGCCCCGAGCGCTGCGAGAACGGCCACTCCCACCGTGTGCCATCCGACCCCGCTTCGTGAGCGATGTGCGCACCGACGACGCATCTCGCGCACGAACGGGTCGTGTTCGTGAGCGGAATGCGCACGGACGACGCATCTCGCTCACGAAGCGGATCGAGGGAGGGGCGGACCTCAGGCCGTGGGGGCGGGGGTGCGCAGCTCGGCGCGCTCGATCACGCTGTGGGTGGCGCGAAGGAGTGTGGGCACGAAACGATCGGCGTTCGCGACCACGGCGTCGTGGTCGCCGTCGACGCGGAATGCCTCGGCGCCCTTGATCGACTCGAACAGGCGCACCTGGCGCCGCACGGGCACCACTCGATCGCGCATCGTGATGACGACCGACGTGGGGACGTCGACCTCGCCGAGCCAGGGGCGCGCCGAGAACGACCCGATCGCCTTGCCCGCCTCGAGCACCATCCGCCAGTCGTGCATGCTCGCCTCCTGCACCGCCCACGGCTCCCACTGCTCGGTCTTGCGTTGCAGGTAGAGCTGGGCGGTGAGCCAGCGTCGCGCCTGGAGCGGGGTGAGGCGGGCGACGGCCGCGAGGCCGGACAGGCCGAGAAAGCTCATCCGCTCCTCGCGCGAGGTGACGAAGTAGCCGCTCGTGGCACACAGCACGAGCCCGGCGACGCGCTCGGGGTGCTGGCGCCAGATGAGCTGGGCGATGGGGCCGCCCATCGAGTAGCCGACCGGGACGAACCGCTCGATGCCGAGCACGTCGCACACCGCGACCGCGTCGTCGGCGCAGTCCTCGAGCCGGAACGCCTTCTTGGAACGGATGCCACGCCCATGGCCGCGATGGTCGATCGCGATCACGCGGTACTGGCGGCCGAGTGGGTGATAGGTCGTGAACCAGTTGAGGTCGGCGGTGGCGGTCCATCCGTGCAGCAGCACGAGCGTGGGCGCGCCGGGGGGACCTTCGACATGGCGAACGAACGTGGTGCCTCGGCCGGGCAGCTCCATGGCAGCGCCCGGCGGCAGGATGGGGGACGAGACGCCCCCGCCGTCACGGATGGCCACTCAGGCGCTCTCCACCTCGAGGACCTTGACCTTGAGCTTGCCGTGCGGTGCGTCGTACTCGACCCAGTCGCCGGGGCCCTTGTCGAGCAGCGCCTGACCGAGGGGGGACTGCGGGCTCATGACGTCGAGATCGGCGGTCTTCTCCTCGGGGTGCCCGATGAGGTAGCGCTCGGCCATGTCGTCGTCGTCGCCTTCGTAGACGATGGTGACGATGCTGCCGGGGCCGATGAGCTCGGGATCGCCCTGCTCGATGATCTCGTGGTTGAGTGGGTCGAGCAGGTGCTCGAGGTGCCGGATGCGGCCTTCCATGTGGCCCTGCTCGTCCTTGGCCGCGTGGTAGTCGCCGTTCTCGCTGAGGTCGCCCATGAGGCGGGCGGTCTCGATCTTGTTGGCGACCTCGATGCGGCCCCGGGTGGTGAGGTCGTCGAACTCGGCCTTCAACCGGTCGTACGCCGAGCGGGAGAGGTGGTGCTTCGCCATAGGTCCGCCACTCTACCGATCCCCTGCGCGGCCGGGCCGTGCGCAGGTCGGCTCGGCCGAGGCCGTCTGACCGGTCGGGCGTCAGCCGACGGGCGCGTCGACGCCTTCGACGAGGACCATGTTGAACATCTCGGTCGCGCCGGCGCGCAGCGCGCGGGCGGCGGTGTACTCGGGGCTGTCGTACATGGCGCGGGCGGTGGCCATGTCGGGATACTGCAGCACCGTCATGCGGGTCGGCTGCCAGTCGCCCTCGAGCACGTCGATGCGTCCGCCGCGCACGAGGAACTCGCCGCCGAACGCCTTGGCGACACCGGGCGACGCCGCCATGTACTGCTTGAACTGCTCCGGATCGGAGATCTTCGATTCGACGATGATGTACGCGACGGCCATGGCGCGGACGCTAGTGCCGGCCGACTCGATCCCGGACTGTTGCCGGTCGGGTCTGGGGGAGTGGCCGACTCCTGCGGTACGTTGCCTGCCCTATGGCACATCGCATCGCAGTCATCGGCGGTGACGGGATCGGTCCCGAAGTCACCACGGAAGCCCTCAAGGTGGTCCGCGCCGCCGGCGTCGACATCGACACCACCGACTTCGATCTCGGCGGCTCGCGCTACCTGCGCGACGGCGAGATCCTGAGCGACGCCACGCTGGCGCAGTTGCGCGACTTCGACGCGATCCTGCTCGGCGCCGTCGGCACCCCCGACGTGCCGCCCGGTGTCATCGAGCGCGGCCTGCTGCTGAAGATGCGCTTCGAGCTCGACCTGTACGTCAACCAGCGGCCGTTCGTCGGCACGGCCCCGGGGCACAGCGCACCGCACGACTTCGTCGTG
>JBILUM010000113.1:0-6877 GCA_044370995.1 Ilumatobacteraceae bacterium
AGACGGACCCCCAGCGAGCCGAGTTGCTCGAACGTGGCCGCGACGCGTTCGACGTCGGTGAGCCTGTGGCTCTCGACGAGCTCGATGATCAGTCGATGTGCCTGGAGCCCGTGACACGCCACCAGGGTGCTCACGTCCTCCACCAGGTTGTCGCGCAGAATGTGCAGCGCCGATACGTTCACCCCGATGGCCGAGGTGCGCAACACCGGGTGCGACTCCCACCGAGCCAGGGCGTCGGTGGCATGGCGGAGCATCCGCCGACCGAGGTCGTCGATCACGCCGATCTCCTCGGCGAGGGGCACGAACAGCGACGGCGGCACGAAGCTCCCCGGCGTCGCCTCCCAGCGGGCGAGCAGCTCCACCCACGCGACCTCGCCGGTCGCCAGGTCGTACACGGGCTGGCCCCAGGCCTCGATCTCGTCGGAGCGCACCGCTCGACGCAGCGCCATCTCGAGGCCGCTGCGTTCGGTGAGCTGGGCGCGCAGGCTCGCGTCGAACAGCACTGCCTGCCGGCGACCGTTGCGCTTCGCCTCGTACAGGGCCTTGTCCGACTCCTGGACCAGGCGGGCCACATCGACACCTCGGTCCGCGCAGCGCGTCACGCCGATGCTCGCCGACACGTACACCTCGTCGCCGTCGATGCGGAACGGCTCCTCCATCACACGGATGAGCCGCTGCGCAAGCGCGGTCGCTTCGGCGTCGTCCACCTCGCGGAACATGAGGACCAGGAACTCGTCGCCCCCGAGGCGGCCGACCACGTCGTCGTGGCGCACTTCGCCACGGACGCGAGCGCCGACGAGTACCAGCAACGCGTCACCGATCGGGTGACCGAAGCGGTCGTTCACCTCCTTGAAGTGGTCGAGGTCGATGAACATCGCGGTCACGTGGCCGCTCCCGTCGTCGGCCCGGCGCGCGGCCAGATCCTCCAGCCCGAGTCGATTGGGCAGCGCGGTGAGCGGATCGTGGTTCGCCTCCCACTCGGCCCTCGTCGCAGCGGTGGCACTCGTGATCCGCAACCGGATCAACTCGATGAGCAGCTTGCCGGTCGTGCGCGAGTCGTTCATCACCAGTCCGAGGAACACGAGGCACCCGATCGCCACGACATGGTCACCCATCAGGAAGAACGCGACGCTGCCGAGCAGCCACATCGGTATGAGCACACCGGCCACGAGCGGCGTGATCCCCGTCATCCCCGTCACCGCACCGGCGCTCAACGCGAACATGAAGCACAGTGCGATCCACCGGTACTCCCCATCGCCGAACAGGTCGAGCCAGGGGAGCAGCCCCCACGCCAGCCCACAGCAGACGTGTGCGCCGATCGCCGCCGACGACACCTGCGGC
Organism: Ilumatobacteraceae bacterium; assembly: GCA_044370995.1. Lineage (GTDB taxonomy): Bacteria > Actinomycetota > Acidimicrobiia > Acidimicrobiales > Ilumatobacteraceae > VFMC01. The sequence continues at coordinate 1,342 of JBILUM010000113.1, forward strand.
TGGGCGTTGTGCAGCATCGACTCCGGGCGCTGCAACAAGGCCCACAGCATCACCGCGACCGCCATGACGCCCGCGAACCACCCGGTCTTCACCGCAGGGTCGACGTGATCGCCGGCGACGAGGACGAAGACCACCGCTGCGATCGCGTTGCCGGCAGGTGCCAGGTGGCGGCTGTTGTGGAGGAACGCCACGAGGTGGTCGCGCAACGCGTCGTCGACGCGCGCCGGAGCATCGTGGGTCGCCGCCTCGGTGGGCGCGACAGGATGCACCGTCGTCACCGGGGTGACCGTCCCGACCCACGCGCGCCGGCGCACGGATCTTCCATGCTCAGCGACGACCTTCGTGGCTCGGGGACCGGCTTGGTAGCGTCACGTCGCATGACATCCCCGGGTTCAACGGCCTCCGATGCCCCGACGCCGCCCAGCGCCGCCAACTTCGTCCGCGACCTCGTGCGCGCCGACAACGAGCAAGGCACGTTCGGCGGACGGGTGCAGACCCGGTTCCCACCCGAGCCCAACGGCTATCTCCACATCGGCCACGCCAAGGCCATCCATGTCGACTTCGGCATCGCCGAGGAGTTCGGCGGGGTGTGCAACCTCCGTTTCGACGACACCAACCCCGACACGGAGGACACCGAGTACGTCGACGCGATCATCGACGACCTGGCCTGGATCGGCTACACGGTGCCAACGGTCCTCTACGCGAGCGACTACTTCCAACAGATCTACGAGTGGGCCGAACTGCTCGTCACCAAGGGTCTGGCCTACGTCGACGACCAGGACAGCGAGACGATCTCGGCCCAGCGTGGCGGATACGGCAAGCCCGGTGTCGAGAGCCCGTTCCGTGACCGCACGGTCGAGGAGAACCTCGACCTGTTCCGCCGGATGCGCGCCGGCGAGTTCGACGACGGGGCTCGGGTGCTGCGCGCCAAGGCCGACATGCAGCACGAGAACATGCAGTTGCGCGACCCGGTCATGTACCGCATCCGGCGCGGCCATCACCACCGCACCCACGACGCCTGGGTCATCTACCCCACCTACGACTGGGCGCACGGTCAGAGCGACGCGATCGAGGGCGTCACCCACTCGCTCTGCTCGCTCGAGTTCGACAGCCACCGGCCGCTCTACGACTGGTACCTCGAGCACCTTCCACTGCCGTTCGACCAGCCGCGCCAGATCGAGTTCGCCCGGCTCGAGCTCACCCACACCGTCACGTCGAAGCGTCGGCTCGCGAAACTCGTCGCCGACGGTGTGGTCGACGGTTGGGACGACCCGCGGCTGCCCACCATCCGCGCGCTGCGCCGCCGCGGTTACCCCTCGGCCGCGATCAAGGACTTCTGCACCTACATCGGCGTCGGCAAGACCAACAGCCGTCATCAGATCGAGCTGCTCGAGAGCTTCGTGCGCAACGAACTCAACCGCGCCGCCCTGCGGCGCATGGCCGTGCTCCGCCCGCTGAAGCTGGCCATCACCAACTGGCCCGAGGGCCAGGTCGAACACGTCACCATTCCGAACAACCCGGAGAACGCCGACGACGGCACCCGCGAGGTCGCGATGAGCGGCGAGCTGTGGATCGAGCAGGAGGACTTCATGGTCGACGCGCCGCCGAAGTACTTCCGGCTCACGCCCGGCCGCGAGGTGCGCCTCCGCGGCGCGTACTTCGTCACCTGCACGGGCTTCACCACCGACTCCGACGGCAACGTCGTCGAGGTGCAGTGCACCTACGACCCCGAGACCCGGGGCGGCAACGCACCCGACGGCCGCAAGGTGAAGTCGACCATGCACTGGGTGTCAGCCGCTCACTCGCTCGACGCCACCGTCGCCCTGTACGAGCGGCTGTTCACCGCCGAGGTCCCCGGCGACGCCACGGGCGAGCCGTTCGACGACCTCAACCCCGCGTCGCGCGAGCTGCTCGAGCACTGCAAGGTGGAGGCGGCGCTCGGCGACGCCGCGCCGGGCCAGGTCGTGCAGTTCGAGCGTCTCGGCTACTTCGCCCACGACCCTCGCGAGCGGCTGCTGTTCCACCGCACGGTGGGCCTGCGCGACGAGTGGGCCAACATCCAGAAGCGGAGCTGACATGGCGATCCTCGACAAGCTCGACCTCACGCTGCGGCTCGACCGCGAGCAGTACGAGAAGCGGCTGATGGAGGAGCAGCGACGGTTGCTCCAGCTCCGACTCCACCTCGGTGGCGAGCTCGGCGACCACGGGGTCGGGCCGGGCCTGCTCGTGCTGTTCGAAGGGCCCGATGCCGCCGGCAAGGGCGGTGCGATCAAGGTGATCGTCAACCACCTCGACCCGCGTCACTACACCGTCGTCAACTATGCCGCACCCACGCCGCGCGAGAAGCGGCACCACTTCCTGTGGCGTTTCTACCGCGAGCTACCAGGCCACGGTGGCATGGCCGTGTTCGACCGGAGCTGGTACGGCAGGGTGCTCGTCGAGCGCATCGAGGGCTATGCCACGACGGACGAGTGGAGCCGTGCGTACAAGGGCATCGTCGACTTCGAGCAGTCGCTCGTCGATGAGGGGATCATCGTCGTGAAGTTCTGGATGCACATTTCCGACGACGAGCAGTTGAACCGGTTCAACGCCCGCGCCGCCGACCCGCTCAAACGGTGGAAGCTCACCGACGAGGACAGGCGCAACCGCGAGAAGAATCGTCTCTACGACGCCGCAGCGGAGGACATGTTCGCCAAGACCTCGCACAGGCTGTCGCCGTGGGAGGTCATCCCCGCCGAGCAGAAGCGCTACGGCCGCATCGCCGTGCTCGAGACGCTCAACCGTCGGATCGAGGAGGGTATGCGCCGCTTCGGCATGGACGTGCCCGCCTACACCGACCTCGACGACAGCGACGACTGAGCGAGCAGCGCCCTCGGCCGGCGGGCTACCGTCGTCGCCATGACCACTCCTCGCCGTCATGTGGAACCCGGGCTGCGCGAGCAGCTCGACCTCGGGTACGTCTTCGGCAGCGTGCTCACGTTCGCCCAGCGGCCGCTGGTCACCGAGCTGCAGCAGCTGTCCGACTGGCAGGCCGACGTGGCCGTGCTCGGTGCCCCGTTCGATCTCGGCACCACCAACCGCCCCGGTGCCCGGTTCGGCCCGCGGGCGCTGCGCACCGACGCCTACGAACCGGGAACGTTCCACCTCGATCTCGGCCTCGAGATCTTCGACTGGCTGGAGGTCGTCGACATCGGCGATGCGTACTGCCCGAGCGGGATGGTGCAGGCGAGCCTCGACAACATCAAGGCCAAGGTGGCCTCGGTCGTCTCGCTCGGCATCATCCCCGTCGTCATCGGTGGCGACCACACCGTCACCTGGCCGGCCGCCACCGCGGTCGCCGACCACCACGGCTTCGGCACCGTCGGCATGGTCCACTTCGACGCCCACGCCGACACCGCCGACACGATCGACGGGAACCTGGCGAGCCACGGCACGCCGATGCGACGCCTCATCGAGAGCGGTGCGATCCCCGGCAAGAACTTCGTCCAGATCGGCCTCCGCGGCTACTGGCCGGGCCAGGACGTGTGGGACTGGATGGCCGAGCAGGGCATGCGCTGGCACCTGATGGACGAGGTGCACCGTCGCGGCCTCGACGCGGTGCTCACGGACGCGATCGCCGAGGCGATGGACGGGGTCGACCACCTGTACGTCAGCGTCGACATCGACTGCCTCGACCCGGCGTTCGCGCCGGGCACCGGCACACCGGAACCAGGTGGCCTCACGTCGGCCGATCTGTTGCGAGCGCTGCGTCGCCTGGCGATGGAGACGCCGCTGGTCGGCTTCGACATCATGGAGGTCGCACCCGCGTACGACCACGCCGACTGCACCGTCAACGTGGCGCACCGATGCGTGATGGAGATCCTGGGCGGCCTGGCTGCGGTCCGGCGCGACGTCGGGCGGATCAACCCGTCTGCGGGCGGCGCCACTCGGTGAGCATGATCGCCGCTACGCGGGCGAACCGAACTGACGGTCGCCGGCATCGCCCAGGCCCGGCACGATGAACGCGTGCTCGTTGAGCCGCTCGTCGACAGCGGCGGTGTAGATCGCGAGGTCGAGCCCTGCGTCCTCGAGGACCTTGATCCCCTCCGGCGCGGCCAGCACGCAGACGACGATGATCGTGCCGGTGGCGCCGCGCTCGATCAGCAGCTTGCACGCGTGTGCCAGCGAGCCACCGGTCGCGAGCATCGGGTCGAGCACGATGCACTGCCGGCCGGCCAGGGTCTCCGGCAGCTTGTTCACGTACGACTTCGGCTCGAACGTCGCCTCGTCACGGGAGATGCCGATGAAGCCGACGTCGGCGCTCGGCAAGAGCTCCTGGGCGGCGTGCAGGAAGCCCAGACCGGCGCGCAGCACGGGCACGACGATCGGTTGGGCGGCGAGCACGCGGCCGCTCGTCTCCGTGAGCGGAGTGGTGACCCGCACCGTCACCGTGGGCAGGTTGCGCGTCGCTTCGGCCAGGAGCAGCGAACCGATCCGCTCGATCTCCTGACGGAACAAGGCATTGGGCGTGCTCACGTCGCGGACTCGCACGAGCGAGTCGGCGATGAGCGGGTGGTCGACATGATGGACGGCGACAGGCATGACCACGAGTGTGGCAGACGCGCGGGGTGCCCCCGAAAGGCTCCCGGGGACGTCCGGGAGATCAGCCGGCGCCGAGGGTGACGTCGGCCTTCAGGAGCGCGTAGCGCGGCTTGATGTAGCCGTTGATGATCCGCAGCCGCTCCGGGAACGGGGCGAACGCGCTCTTCATCGCGTTGATCGTCATCCACTCGAAGTCCTCGAGCCCCCAGCCGAACGCCTCGTGCAGCTGCGTCATCTCGTGGGTCATCGAGGTTGCGCTCATCAGCCGGTTGTCGGTGTTGAGAGTGACGCGGAAGCGCAGCCGCCGCAGCATGCCGATCGGGTGATCGGCGATCGACGCGCACACGCCCGTTCCGACGTTCGAGGTGGGGCACAACTCGAGGGGGATGCGGCGGTCGCGCACGAATGCCGCGAGCCGACCGAGCTGCTCCTCGCCCGGCGGGCCGGTGATGTCGTCGACGATGCGTACGCCGTGGCCCAGACGTTCGGCACCGCAGAACTGCACCGCCTCCCAGATGCTCGGCAGACCGAAGGCCTCGCCGGCGTGAATGGTGGTGTGGAAGTTCTCCCGCTGCACGTACTGGAAGGCGTCGAGGTGCCGCGTGGGGGGATAGCCGGCTTCGGCGCCGGCGATGTCGAACCCGACCACGCCGGCGTCGCGCCAGCGGACCGCGAGCTCGGCGATCTCGAGGCTGCGAGCTGCGGTGCGCATCGCGGAGCAGATGAGGTAGATCGTGAGGTCGGTGCCGGCCGAGCCGCGGCGGAAGCCGTCGAGCATCGCCTCCACCGCCTCGTCGAGGGTGAGGCCGGCTTCGGTGCACAGCTCGGGGGCCATGCGCACCTCGGCGTACACACAGCCGTCGGCGGCGAGGTCCTGCGCGCACTCGAACGAGACACGTTCGATCGCATCGCGGTGCTGCAGCACCGCGACGGGGGGGGCGAAGGGCTCCAGGAA